>DATFAH010000031.1:0-3718 GCA_035254805.1 Caryophanales bacterium
CCCTTTTAACTTTTCCATTAGCTTAATGGCAACTAACGCTCCCATACCTTCAGCGATGATATGAATTTTCCCATTAATAATTTCGTTTCGGATCACATGTTGATACAATCTTTCAGCCAATTCAATCGCTTTTTCACTTCCCCAATTCTTTCCGTAAAGATTAGAGGAAAAAATCGTATACCCTGATTCCTTTAACACCTTAATAATAGAAAGCTTTCCTTCATTTTGCTGCCAAAAACTTTTGCTTTCATCGACAAAATGTCTTTCGTCGCCAATGATTAAGATGCCAAAACCTGTAGGCTTTTCAGGGTAATAAATAATATTCCACTCATTACCTAACTGAAAATTCCGGTTCTCCATAATAAATCTCCTCGTATACATAGTTTCCTCAAATTAATGTATGTGGTTTTAATAAAATATTGAAGGGCAGTATGCTTAGTTTTTGCATCTTTTTAACATTTGTGACCAATCCCCATTAGAATTTGTTATTTAATATTTTTTTTGCATATGGTAATATTAGAAATGATTCAAAAAAGTTAGAGGTGAAACTGATGCGATTTTTTTGGGCAATATTCTGGGGTTTTCTCCTTGTGCAAATGTTAGTTTATGTTGTTGGATCCATGGTAGGTACTGCATACAATTTTGAAACAGGTGCAATATTAACAGTTGTGGTTACGGTAATGGTATTTATCGTCACGGCGATTCTTCCAAACGAACCGGTTGAAAAACATTAAAAACGATTATTGAAAAGGCCATTCTTCCATTTGGCAGGATGACCTTTTTCTATTTTTTGTGAATTTCTAGTTGTCCTTCATGAATCGTTACAACTACTGACGAATGATTATGAATCTTCCCTGCGATAATTTCTCGAGCCAGTTTCGTTTCAAGGTTTCTTTGAATAAATCGTTTTAAAGGTCTAGCACCATATACCGGATCAAAACCATTCACAGAAATAAAATCCTTTGCTTCATCAGAAACAATTATTTCAATATGCTGTTCTTTAAGCCGGTTTTGAAGCTCTTTAACCATTTTCCCTACAATTTTTTTCATCTCATGAAGGGATAAGGCTTTAAATAGAATAATTTCGTCAATCCGATTTAAAAATTCTGGTCGAAAATGAGATCTTAACAAGTGCAAAACATTTTCTCTTGTCTCACTACTAATTTCATCTTCTGCCCGTTCTAATAAAAGATGTGATCCTATATTAGAGGTCATGATGATGACGGTATTTTTAAAATCAACGACCCTTCCTTGTGAATCTGTGATCCTTCCATCGTCCAGTGCCTGCAATAATATATTAAATACTTCTGGGTGGGCTTTTTCAATTTCGTCCAGCAAAATAACAGAATATGGTTTTCTTCTAATCGCTTCTGTTAATTGCCCGCCTTCTTCATACCCCACATATCCTGGAGGTGCACCGATTAACCTTGAGACTGCATGCTTTTCCATATATTCGGACATATCGATCCGCATCATTTGATCTTCACTGTCAAATAGCGCTTGTGCTAACGCCTTGGCAAGTTCTGTCTTCCCAACACCTGTCGGCCCTAGAAAAAGAAATGAACCAATGGGTCTTTTAGGATCTTTAATCCCTGCTCTAGCCCGTAAAATGGCATCTGTTACAAATTGCACGGCTTCATCCTGACCAATCACGCGATCATGCAAAATATTTTCTAGGTTTAAAAGTTTTTCTCTCTCACCCTCAACCAGCTTAGCAATCGGAATTCCCGTCCATCTTGCTACAATATTTGCAATTTCTTCCTCCGTCACTTCTTCACGCAAGAGCCGGTCCTCATTTTGCGCTTCTGCTTTTGACTCCATTTCGCTCAGCTCTTTTTCTGCTAATGGAATTTTTCCATGCCTAAGTTCTGCTGCAACATTTAAATTATATTCATCTTCTGCTTTTTGCAGATCTCTTCTAAGTTTCTCGAGAAGTCCTCTTTTTTCTTGAAGTTTTTGTATCGTTTGTTTTTCAAGAAGCCATTTGCCCTTCATAATATCTGCGTGTTCTTTTAATTTTGAAAGCTCCAAAACTAATCCTTTTAGCCTTTGTTTACTTCCTTCATCTTGTTCTTTTTGTAGGGCGGCTTCTTCAATTTCTAGTTGCATGACTCTACGCGTCACTTCATCTAATTCTGACGGCATAGAATCAATCTCTGTTCGAATTAAAGCACATGCCTCATCGACTAAATCAATGGCTTTATCAGGCAAAAACCGGTCTGTAATATACCGATCCGATAACGTCGTAGCTGCCACAAGGGCTCTATCATGAATTTTCACTCCATGATGGACCTCAAAACGTTCTTTTAGTCCGCGTAAAATTGAAATCGTGTCCTTTACATTCGGTTCTTGTACAAGAACTTGTTGAAAACGGCGTTCGAGGGCAGGATCCTTCTCAATATATTTACGATGTTCATCTAAAGTGGTTGCCCCAATACAATGAAGCTCACCTCTAGCTAGCATCGGTTTCAACATATTCCCGGCATCCATTGCCCCTTCTGTTTTTCCTGCCCCTACTAGGGTATGGAGTTCATCAATGAACAGCAATATTCGCCCGTCGCTTTTTTTGATTTCATTTAATACGGCTTTAAGCCGCTCTTCAAATTCACCTCTAAATTTCGCCCCGGCAATAAGTGAGCTTAAATCTAAAGAAAAGACGGCTTTATCTTTTAACCCTTCTGGTACATCTTTTCTCACAATTCGTTGTGCCAGTCCTTCCACAATGGCGGTCTTACCAACCCCTGGTTCGCCAATTAAAACAGGATTGTTTTTGGTTTTCCTCGAAAGAATCCGAATAACATGCCTAATTTCTGCATCTCTACCAATAACAGGATCTGTTTTTCCCGCTTTTACCTCAGCAACAAGATCCCTTCCATATTTTTTCAAAACATCATATGTTGCTTCAGGATTTGGTGATGTCACTGTTTGATTCCCCCTTATTTCCTTAATGATTCTCAAAATATCATCTTTTGTGACTGTGAAATTTTCCAAAGCATTACCAACTATTTTCATTAAATCGACAGCAGCCATTAATACATGTTCCACTGATAAATACTCATCTGAAAACATTTTTTCGTATTCTTCTGCTTTAATCATGATTTTTTGCAGCTGGATACTGATAAAAAGCTTACCTTGTTCTACACCGGTTCCACTAACCTGTGGCTTTTTAGTTAATTCATGATGTAATATTTCTTGAAATTTCTCGACTGGGACATTCAGTCTCTTTAGTATGATCGCCATCAAGCTATCTTCTTGCTTGATTAAGGATAAAAACAAATGTGGTTCATCAACCTCTTGATGGCTTGATCTAAATGCCAAGCTCTTTGCATCCATAAAACCTTTTTGCAAACGATCTGTCATTTGGCTTAAGTCCATTTTGCACCACTCCATTTGACCTTTTTTGACCTATTTAGTTTTATTATAAATCATGTATGAATGAAAGAAAAGCCATCCACATGGATGACTTTTTCTGTTCAAGGCTTTCTTAAGTAAGTCCAAAGTCTATTATGATTCGAATTTTCAGGAAAAGAATCCCCTGCGTTTAACCGTATTTTTTGGGGATTATTCACATTACTACCTGTTTCACCTATTTCAATATACACACCATTATTTGGCGCTTTTTGCCCTGGATGAAACTGTCGATTTTGTCCCATACATTCCCCTCCTTTATCCTTTTCAAACAAAATAGCCAACTCCACCTGTAATCGGGGAGTTTCTT
>DATFAH010000032.1:0-4578 GCA_035254805.1 Caryophanales bacterium
GTCAATTTCCTTATATTTTTCCATGGCCATTTGGATATATTCTAAATCTCGCTCTAAAAGTCCAAACATAAAATCATTCCTTAGAAAGCTTGACATAAAGGGATTTAAAAATCGGGACATAAACTTCGATAATTTCATCAACAAATTTTATTGCAAGTGCTTCATCATAAGTATGAGTGGTTAAATTTCTTTTAGATAAGGCATCCATCCAAGGATGTCCTTCTTCGATTAATCCAATTTGAAATGCTTGTTTTATTGTTTCTCTTGGACTTTTCACGTCATAACCTTGAGATTCCAAATAATCCTTTAATACTTTCCAAGATAATTCAAATGTCATTTCAAAGAATTGAATGATACCAGCTCTTTCTAACTCACTTTTTATTTCCTGATTAGAATACTTCTCCAAAAGTTTAAATGACCTTTCGAAATTTTCAAACCTCTGTCTCCATCTTGTATCATTTAATGAATCCAAATTTATTACCTCCCTTATATCTTTTTTTAAGTAATTTTCAAAAGGAGTTTTCATTATGGAAAATATTCTTTATTAATATGCTAAATTCCTTTTTGATACCAGTATTCACATGTGCATAATTATTTTAAACACAGTACCATAAAGCGGTAGCATCGTATTATGCCATCTTTTTTTCTTGTTAAACAGTTTAAAACCCCATTTCATCTAGTTTATCATGGCAAAAATCTTGTTAAAAGTTACCCTTCAATATTTACCAAAGAATTTGCCTTATTTTCAGGCTTTTCTTAATGGCTTCTCTCCGTAATTTTGATCCTTTTCGAATACTCTATTTGTTGGCCCCTATTGAAAAAAATCCGCCTCCATTTCCTCCATCTCTTCATAGGCAATACCCTATGGTAAGAATTCTTCAAAATATTAAAAGAGCTATATCATCTGGCTCTTCAAATTTATTATTAATTTTGCATTATAAGTGTATTCTGTAGTTATACTGATCTTCTCAAGCATTAGAGAATATTAACCAACCTAGTTTTTTCGTACTTCCATATTTTCAAAGTCGTTGATTAATTAATTTGACTTTAAAAAAATCATACTCTTCTTCGCATTCCTACATAAAGCTGCTCAATAACCTTTATTTCTTCGTTATTTGTCTGAAGAATATATAAATCACGGCTTTGATTTTCCTCATGTAGTTTTTTGTAGTCTTTCCATGCGACATTCCCATTTTTAAAGTCATCAATCGATCGAAAAGATATAGACCCGCTGCAAATATGCAGTGTGGGATCGACTCGAATGCTTCTGGATCATCTTCTAACAATAGATATATACTGCCTGCTTACAAAATCTTTTAATTCTACTAATTTTTCTTTTGCCTCCATATAAAGTGGCAAACTTTGAACTTTTTATACCGAAATGGCGGGGTTTATATCCTAAGGTTAAAGTCTTGGGTGCAAGGGTGTATTCCATTGCACCTAAACTATTTAAGAATTTATATAGGTCACTAAATAATTGTTATTCGTTCATATACCTTCCTCCTATTTTCAACCAGAGTAAAACCAACCATTCTAATTTTACCAAAATAGAACAATCCCCACTAAAACAATTAATTAAAGTGGGGATTGTTCTTATTTCACTTTATTACCTTGGTTAGCAACTTCCATAATCGTTAATGCTTCCATTTAACATGAGTTGCGACACACACTCGACATGCGTTACCACATAAGGCTTATTTTGGATTTTCATCTGTCGTGCGTGTGTAGATATAGTAAATTTCACCGTTCCTATCTCTGCCCACATCAATCTTGTTTGGCAATAACGGGTAAAGAGCAACCACCCGACCCCCCCGTCTCGGATTACTTGTGCATAAGCGTTGCCCCAAAGAAGTAAATGACTCATGAGGGTTTCTCTAAAGACAAATGATGTCATTTCACTATTTGGCTCATCGTGAAGTAAGTGATATAAAGGATGCTCATAAACCCTTTCTTTACCGATTCCTTTATAGCGGTATACATGAAGCGACCGCTTCCGACAAAATCCTCACACAAGCGTACACCGCTGTCGTTTTCATGGCAGTAAATTCATTGACATGTTTACCGCTAGTAGTTGGTCCAAATAAAAACGTATAATCAGACCCAGTGTAGTAGTTCGTTGGTTTATCTCTTGATTGAAATAATCTTGATAACCTTGGAATCCTTATGACCTCCTCCTCCTAAAAATGAGCATAAAAAAAGCATCCACTTTTAAGTAGATGCACGGATTTATTATATTCTTGTCCATAAAAAAGAAGTCAACATGTAGTTTAGCTCCTACAAAAAATGAAATATTGTATTTAGACACTACCATGCCTTCCAACAGTCTTTTACTATATAACATCGCCAGTTGTAATTAGATACTGTAGGGCTTTTGGTAGTACACTGTTTTTTACCAGCTGTTCGTTTTCCCTAAAAAATAATGAGCTCCTTTGCCGAATATTTTCATCGACATTATCTGCAATTTTTATTGACTGTCTTTCGCAAGCATCATTTAAAACTTTGCATTCCACAAAACGATTCTTTTTGTTTCCATGAATTAGCATAAAGTCAAACAAAACCTTACCTTGCCCTATGCCCACTACACTATCTAGCTTCGCTAAATCACTGAGGGAGCTACGAAAACTTGTCGCAATCAACAAATAGTCATATGGGGCATTATTAAGTTGTATCAAATCAAAATTTTCCATAATAACCACCTTCTCCCTCAGTTATATTATGCTATAAGATACGTATATGTGCGTTCAATCAGATCAATGACTTCATTTACAATTTGATCTGCTTCTAGTTTATCTTCTAAGATGCGAGTAGTAAACAGCAATTGTTCCGAATGAAACAACGTATGACGATTTTTATTTAAGTAGTTGTATACTTCCGTTAAAGCAGCTTCACTCTTTGGATTCTTCAAATCCTGTACAATCTGTTTCTTCAAGTGAAATGAATCCGTCTTAGTATCATGCCCAAAGTGATGTCCATAGCTATGCCCAATTTCAACTTCTTCTATACTAAACAAGTACTTCAAGTACCCTTCCAGTCCTCGTAAAGCAGGAAAAGCGTAACATGAGTAATCTTCAATTTCCATTTTAACTTTTTTAAGAGACACTGCAGGAGAAAGAATCTTGATTAAAGTATCGTCAATATTCTTAAATGCATTAGGCATAAGCTTCTGAAGTTCAGTTCTAGTTTCTGTGACTGTAATATCCACTTCATGAAATGAATTGTTCGCTTCAACAACATCATTCATACTGATTTCTGGGCAGTAAGATAAAAAGGAAAGAGCTTCGGTATAAATATAAGCAGGTTTTCCTTGCAAAACAACTTTACCTGTTTCATATATGTTTATGTTTAATCGGTCGCCCATACCACTCACAATTTTGTACTGTTCATATTTGGGGTTTTCATAGTTTTTTTGGTCTTTATCAATACCCTCTAGTCCACTTAAGAAGTTTACTAGTTTATATGCCCATTCTTTAGTGATTCTAAACGTGTGCGATTTGGAAATACCGGTATCCGTATATTTACTTTGCTCGATAATTCGGTCCCTAAGCACCATGGAAAGTTCAACATTTTTCCCAACAGGTGACATAGTAGTTGTTCCTTTGACCTTACTATAATAAAAATCCAATGAACCTTGGTTACCATTAATAGAGAAGATACATCGTTTAGCATTCCCAACTTTCTCAAAAGAGACAAGCTGAAAATCTTCCCATTCACTTGCCCCAGCAGAACAAATAGCTTCCTCTAACTTGTTTGGTTCTACAAAGATACCAATATTTTTTGTCTTTTCGGAGATACTATTCACTGGATTCTCTTCAGATTCTGTTTGCACAAAAGCTTCTTTCGCCAATTTATCTGCCAAATCGTTAAATTCATCACCAGAGTGGCTTTTAACCTTAACAAATTTAACATTCAACTGTTTTTTAATATTGTCAAAATATTGTTTATAGGCAATAGTACCTGTCTTTTTTGCTTGCCACTCACCTGTACACCATTTAGCAATGCCTTCGTAATCATAATGAATTGTCAAGCTCTTGGCTTCCTTTTCAACAGCAAAAGCCATAGCTCTTTCTGAACCCTTAATTTCTCCCGCTACATTCCTCATGGAAACTAGATCGGGATCACTAAATTTTTCAGCAAAATGTGTTTGTTCTCCTTGGTAAAAAATAACTGTACCGTAAGAAAACTCGGAGCTCTCTTGATTAAAACTACCATCAACATAAGCTACAACTTCAGCTTCACTTTCGGTTGCTTTATCTTTTTGCGGATCACCAGTTTCTTGTTTACCAGTCAAATAGTTTTCTGCCTCTACTTTACTCGTGAAGCTTTTATATTCTGCACCTGCGTATCCGTGTACATTTTGTTTGCATTCATCCCATGTTGTAAAGATCCCAGTTCTTTTGCCTTGTTTTACTGCATAGTATTTTTTAGCCACATGTATCACCGCTCCTGTAAGTGCAAAAATATTTGCAAGTTTAGTTAATGGGATAATATGAAAAAGTGCCTTACAGAATGGAGATTTAAGAAAATCTATCCTTAAACAAATAAACAACCAGTTTCTGATTAAAAAACTAGTTGTCCCGG
>DATFAH010000033.1:0-4916 GCA_035254805.1 Caryophanales bacterium
AGAAATACGGCCGAGAGGAAGCGCGTAAACGGATCTATGCAACAACGGATAAAGCACGAGGTGCCTTAAAGACGTTAGCTACTGAAAAAGGCTATGAGACGTTTGTGATTCCAGATGATGTTGGCGGCCGATATTCTGTCCTAACTGCTGTTGGTTTATTGCCAATCGCAGCAAGTGGAGCTGACATTGTTAAAATGATGGAGGGCGCAGCGGCAGCTCGTCATGATTTTAGTGAATCTGAATTAGAAAACAATGCTGCATACCAATATGCAGCTGTTCGAAATGCCCTCTATCATAAAGGGAAAACAATTGAGATGTTGATTAACTATGAGCCAGGGCTGCAATATTTTTCTGAATGGTGGAAGCAGTTATTTGGTGAAAGTGAAGGAAAAGATCAAAAGGGCATCTATCCTTCATCCGCTAATTTCTCAACTGATTTACACTCCCTTGGACAATATGTGCAAGAAGGGCGACGCGATTTATTTGAAACCGTCATTAAAGTAGATAAACCTCGTCACGAATTAAAAATTGCAATGGAAGAAAATGATCTAGATGGCTTGAATTATCTTGCAGGTCAAACCATTGATTTTGTAAATAATAAAGCTTTCGAAGGGACTATGCTTGCCCATACAGATGGCGGAGTACCAAACCTTATTGTTATGATTCCAGCAATGGATGAATATACATTTGGCTACTTGGTTTATTTCTTCGAAAAAGCTTGTGCTATGAGCGGCTACCTGCTTGGTGTCAATCCATTTGACCAGCCAGGTGTTGAAGCTTATAAAGTCAATATGTTTGCGTTATTGGGCAAGCCAGGATATGAAGAGAAAAAAGCAGAGTTGGAAAAACGGTTGAAATAATAATTGTTTGGAGCTTTGATCCTAGTGATCAAGGCTCTTTTTAGCTTTTTGGGTGTTATGTAGAAAAGGCATGAACTCATGTAGAAAACCGGAATTTTCATGTAGAAAAAAGATAAAGTTATGTAGAAAAAAGATAAAGTCATGTAGAAAAAACGCATTTTCGTGTAGAAAAAAATTGATCACTATACTTGCGCACTATTTTATCACCAACAACCAATCCTCATCCTCCACTAAAATCCGATGGGATGGGTTCAACAAAGTTTCTTCCCCTCGTTTAATCCCAATCAACAAAGTTCCATTTTCAAAAAGCTGATGGTAGCACTCCGCAAATGTTTTGCCTGTCACCTTATCTGCGGATAAAGCAACTAGTCTTTTTTCCTGCAAATGGTGGACAAATTCTGACAAAAGGCCATCTCCATTGGAATGAAGGCTGTTGACCATAAAAACACTTGTTAATTTATTGGATTGAATGACTTCGTCCGCACCAGCCCGTTTGGCATTCGTGACTTGCTCAGCCGTGAGGATTTCCACAATGCACTTGACTTGCGGACATAAACCTTTAATTGTGAGCAAGGTCAAAATGCTGTTCATATCAGCTTGAAGCTCATCATTTCCGCGATCTGCGGTAATTAATACTTTCTTTGCTTGATCAACATTACTCTTTAAAATCGTTTCATCTAGATGTGCCCGTCCTTGAATATAATGAACATACCGCGATGGGACTGGATTTGATTTCAATGTTTCATCGATTAAAATAATGGTTTGGGGAAAATCGATGGAGGTCAGCTTACGAATAAGCTCCCTGGAACGCTCATTCCAACCGATGATCACGATATGTCCGTCTCCCCTGAAGGAAATTTTCCCCTCAATTAGGGCATCCTGCCTTGTGGCTGCAGTGGTTGCTAACGTAATAAAATACGAGGAAACAAATCCAGCGCCAAGTAGGATAAGGAGGATGGCTGTCACTCTCCCAAAAATGGAATGGGGAACATAGTCCCCGTAGCCGACCGTTGTAGCGGTGATAATCGCCCACCAAATTCCATCAAAAATAGTAGGAAAGGTTGCAGGCTCTAATAAATGGATAAACACCCCAAAGGTTAGAAAAACAAGGACGGCAATAAATAGAACTCGTACCAGAAGCGGCAAGCGCATATAACTAATCAAAAAACGGTTTGGCACGACGCCCACCACCTCAAATAATTATTCTCTCCCCCATTATGGACGAAAAAAACGCCTCTCATAATCAAATATCCAGTTCCAAGTGAGGAATAATTTTCTAGTTCGCAGCAAATAGTATAAACAATGTTATTTATTAAGGGGTAAAAAAGTGATGATTCAAAGCATGAAAGAGCGGAAACTGTTGATAATTGCTTTCATTATCCTAGCAGTATATCTTTCACCGTTGTTTATTTTGCAAGAAAATGCCCACATTCGTGTCCATGATAACTTAGATTCCAATATAGCTTGGTACAAGGTGCTGGCAAGAAGCGGAGAAATGTTTGGAGGATTACATGCGGTTATTCCTCAAATCATTAATGGCCTGCCAAGAAATGCGTTTGGTACCGAATTTAGCGGTATTGTTTGGCTTTATGCCCTTTTTCCAACAATGATGGCTTATGCCATAAGCCAAGCCATCACAAGAGTTGTCGCCTTTTTAGGGATGTACCTTCTCCTAAAACAACATTTTTTACAGGAGGATAAATGGCAATTTTTTCGAATTGGAACAGCCTTGGCTTTTTCCCTTACACCATTTTGGCCATCTGGAATGTTAAGCACACTGGGGATGGCTTTGGCATTATGGGCATTCCTAAACATTCGAAAAAGGGCGGGATCATGGAAAAGCTATTTGGTGTTAACTTTTTTGCCTTTCTATTCAAGTATTGTTTTAGGCTTTTTCTTTTTCTTAAGTGCCATGGGGCTTTTTTGGTTAAGTGATGTGATAAGAGGGAAAGGGTGGAATGTTCGCTTTTTTCTATCTATCCTTTATATGACCGCTGTTTATATGTTTGTCGAGTATCGGCTTGTTTATTCCTTTTTATTTACAGTAGAGCCAAATAGTCGTGATGAATATTTTCATGCAAATTTATCCTTTTGGCATTCTGTGCGCTTAACCTTTAAAAATTATTTTCTTGGGCATACACATGATATGACTGTTCATGGACTTATCATTTTGCCCGTTATGTTTATGGCCATTTATTTTGTAGGATCCAAGAAACTTTGGCATCAGGAAAAAATATTTGTATTTTTGTTCATCTTAAATTTCCTGCTGTCGCTTTGGTATGCGTTTTGGTTTTATAAAGGGTGGCTGCCATTAACGGAACACTTTCATTTCCTTGATACATTTAATTTCGCTAGATATCACTTTTTAAGGCCGCTTGTCATTTACTTAGCGTTTGCCCTTGCTTTAAAAATCCTGTCGGTTCATGGGGGCAGTTGGGCTAAAACAGCAAAATGGCTGCTTGTCTTTCAAATTCTTTTTCTTGGTTTATTTAATGATGAAATCATTTACCATCAAAAGCCAACGGTAAAAGAATTTTATGCGGAAGATTTATTCAAAGAAATTAAAGAATATATTGCCGTGCCTGAAGAAAATTATCGGGTGGCAAGTATCGGGCTCCATCCAGTCATTTCCCAATATAATGGCTTTTATACGCTTGATACATACAATAATTTTTATCCATTACAGTATAAACATCAGTTTAGAAAAATCATTGAAAATGAATTAAAAAGAAATGGAGCTATTCGAACTTATTTTGATCGCTGGGGAGGCCGTTGTTATCTTTTTACAAACCAGCTAGGAAAACGATATATGATCAAAAAAGATTCAAAAAGGCATTTAAAAAACCTGCAGCTTAATACGGAGGTTTTTAAAAAAATGGGTGGTCGTTATATTTTTTCAGCCTTGCCAATTGATCATGCAGCACAAAATCATCTTTTGCTTGATAAAGTATTCATGACAAAAAACTCAGCATGGAAAATCTATTTATACAAGGTTATGTAAACATCAGGAGGTAGCTGCAAAGATGGATCCAGTCCTTACAATAGTAATTCCTTGTTTTAATGAAGAAGAGGTATTGCCACAAACGATTTCAGAGCTTCAGCAACTTTTGGAACAGTTTATTCAAGAAAAGCTTATTTCAAATAAAAGCAAACTGTTATTTGTGGATGATGGCAGTAAGGATCAAACATGGGAATTGATTTATAAAGAAGGATTAAAAAATGATTATGTTCGCGGCTTAAAGCTTTCTAGAAATGTTGGGCATCAAAATGCCTTATTAGCAGGGTTATTTGCTGTAAAAAATGCGTCAGATTGTGTTATTTCCATTGATGCTGACCTTCAGGATGATATTGAAGTCATTCGTGAGTTTATCATAAAATTCCGTGTGGGCAATGAAATTGTTTATGGCGTTCGCAAGGGAAGGGATACAGACACGTTCTTTAAAAGAAGCACGGCACAGGGTTATTATAAAATAATGAAAAAATTAGGCGTGGATCTTGTTTACAACCATGCTGATTTTCGGCTCATGAGCAGAAGGGCAATCGAGGAACTTGAACGTTTTAATGAGGTAAATTTATTTTTAAGAGGCATCGTTCCCTTGATTGGCTTTAGGACAACAAAGGTATATTATGATCGCAAAGAAAGAAAAGCCGGAGTGTCTAAATATCCGTTAAAGAAAATGCTGGCCTTTGCCTTTGATGGAATTACTTCATTTTCGGTGACGCCGATACGGTTTGTTTTATTGCTCGGTTTTGTTTCTTTTTTTGTCAGCCTTTTATTTGGTCTTTATTTTTTAACGTTAAAATTTTTAGGGGAAACCCAAACAGGATGGACATCGCTCATTCTGTCCATTTGGCTTATTGGGGGATTGCAGCTGATTGCCATTGGCTTGATTGGTGAATATGTAGGGAAGATGTATAAAGAAACAAAGCATCGCCCTAAATATATCGTGGATATTGATATGTTTAATTTGGGTATGCCGAAGCAGAAAAATATTCCGCTTAAAAATGAATTGAAAAAAATTTCAGAGACGTGAAAACTTTCCTTTTCAAAAGGAG
>DATFAH010000034.1:0-2443 GCA_035254805.1 Caryophanales bacterium
ATAGAGAGGCAACAAAGTATGAGCATTTAGAAGAGATACGTGTGGAATACGGTTTCAACGCTTTTACATTAACTGACTATCGAACCCTATCTAGGTATTTATTCCCTCACGCCATGGTTAATGGGAATGCTATTCATTTAATTCAAATAGCTTTAGAAGAATTACGGAAACAAAAAAAGATCCTACCCTCCATGGCAACGATTGAAAGATCTGTGTGGGAGGTTCGGAAGAGAGCAGAAGAAAAAATTTTTAAAATTCTAGTTTCCTCCCTCACATCATCTCAGATTGAAAAACTAAACCTTATTTTATCCCCAATGCCAAACAGTAATAAAACATCCCTAGCATGGTTAAAGGAAATACCTACTAACTATTCACCTGATTCTTTTTTTAAAGTAATTGAAAAATTGGAATTTATAAGAGATTTAAAACTTCAAATCAATACTAAAGAAATACATCCAAACCGATTACGTCAACTTTCAAAAATTGGTGCAAGGTATGAACCGCATTCTTTCCGTAGATTTAATGATCAAAAAAAATATGCCATCTTAGTTTCTTATCTTCTCGATTTAGTCCAGGATTTAACAGATCAAGCATTTGAAATTCATGATCGGCAAATTATGTCTTTACTTTCAAAAGGAAGAAAAGCACAAGAGGAAATTCAAAAACAAAACGGTAAGACAATAAATGAAAAAGTTGTGCAATTTGCTGATCTTGGTTCAGCACTTATAAAAGCCCGAAAAGAAGGTATTGATCCTTTTGTTGCATTAGAATTAGTCATGCCTTGGGACAAACTAGTAGCTTCAATAGAAGAAGCAAAGCAATTAGCACGCCCTATTGATTATGATTATTTAGACTTGTTGGAACAGAAATTTTATAAACTCCGTAAATATACTCCAACATTATTAAAAGCATTTGATTTCCGTTCTACTAAGTTTGCTGAACCATTAATGAAAGCAATTGATGTAGTTAGAGAAATGAATGAGTCAGGAAAACGTAAAGTCCCTGATGGTGCACCTCTTAATTTTGTATCTAACCGTTGGCAAAAACATGTTTATGATGATGACGGAATGATTAATCGCCACTACTATGAGATGGCAGTATTAACAGAACTAAGGCACTTTGTTTGTTCTGGAGATGTGTCCATTGTTGGTAGCTGTCAGTACAAAGATTTTGATGAATATCTTGTTTCTAATGAAGAATGGAAAATGGTTAAGCCAACACAAACCAAACTAGCTGTTAATTTCTCTGAAAAGGACTTTTTAATAGAACGAACCAATGCACTTCAAAAGCGATTAGAATGGGTATCAAATAACATAGATAAATTTGAAGGCGTGAATTTAGAGAATGGTCGTATCCACATTGATCGTTTAGAGAAAGACGTTCCAGAGGAGGCAAGAGAATTCAGCAGGTCACTTTATGAAATGCTGCCAAGAGTAAAATTAACAGATTTGCTAATGGAAGTTGCCAATTGGACAGGATTTCATGAGCAGTTTGTTCATGCTTCAACTAATAGAGGTCCCAATGAAGATGAAACTAAAATTATTTTAGCTACAATAATGGCTATGGGAACAAATGTGGGATTAACAAAAATGTCTGAAGCTACACCTGGAATTACATATCGACAAATGGCAAATACAGCACAATGGAGACTTTACGAGGATGCAATGAATAAAGCGCAAGCTGTGCTTGTAAATTTTCATCATCAGCTATCTCTTCCTTCTTATTGGGGAGATGGAACCACTTCTTCTTCTGATGGGATGCGTGTACAGATTGGAGTTTCTTCCCTTCATGCAGATGCAAATCCACACTATGGAACCGGAAAAGGTGCAACCATTTATCGGTTCGTAAGTTACCAATTCTCTAGCTTTTATACCAAAGTTATCAATACAAATGCTAAAGATGCAGTTCATGTTATTGATGGATTGCTCCATCATGAAACAGATCTTTCGATAGAGGAACATTATACTGACACAGCTGGCTATACTGATCAGATATTTGGCCTGAGTCATATACTAGGATTTCGATTGCACCTAGACTACGTGACTTGGGTGATTCAAAATTATACACTATTGGAAAATCAAATAAATTCCCCAAATTAGAAAAATTATTTAGGGGGCAGATCAATACAAAGCTCATTGTAGAAAATTATGATGACGTACTTCGACTAGCTCATTCGATACGTGAAGGGACTGTTTCAGCATCTCTAATTATGGGAAAACTAGGTTCTTATGCCAGACAAAATAAATTGGCAACAGCACTTAGAGAAATGGGAAGGATTGAAAAAACCATTTTTATTCTGGATTACATTTCAAGTGAAACCCTACGACGTAAGATACATCGAGGATTAAATAAAGGGGAAGCTATGAATGCATTAGCAAGGGGAATTTTCTTCGGAAAAAGAGGAGAAATTAGGGAAAAGGCATTACAAGACCAATTACAAAGA
>DATFAH010000035.1:0-3999 GCA_035254805.1 Caryophanales bacterium
ACCTTTGTATCAAAGGATGCTTTTTGATTTTGATCATCAAAAAATCCTTTTAAACGAAGCTGGCCGTATCCCCAATCCCCAACAATGTAGTCATATCTTGATAAAATATCACTATATCTTGCCGTAAAGGCTTCTTCGTTAAAACCATTTCGATGTTCTTGAACGACCTCATATGTGATGTTATTAACTGTAATCATGATATCACTCCAATTTACCAGCCTATCTTAATTCATTATATCTGATTTGTTATGGACAACTATAACTAAATTACGCTTCTTTTGCTGCTTGTTTTTTTAATGATGTTTATTTTTTTTAGCGGCATGGACTTGTTCATCAGCATGATAGGAAGAGCGCACGAGCGGTCCTGCTTCACAGTGACTAAATCCTTTTGCAATGGCAAATTGTCTTAATTCCTCAAATTCCTCGAGGCTATAATATTTTTCAACCCTCAAATGCTTTTTCGTCGGCTGTAAATATTGTCCGATGGTTAAAATATCCACATCATTTGCTCTTAAGTCATCCATTGTTTCCAAAATTTCTTCCTTCGTTTCGCCGAGGCCAATCATTAAACTAGATTTGGTTGGTGTTGTAGGCTGCATTCCTTTTGCTCTATTTAAAAATTCAAGGGAACGATCATATTGTGCCCGTGATCTTACGCTTGGTGTAAGGCGACGAACGGTTTCAATATTATGATTTAAAATATCTGGCCTTGCTTCCATTAAAACCATTAAGTTTTCTTTCTTCCCTGCCAAATCGGAAGGTAAGACCTCGATGGTCGTCGCTGGATTTTTTCTTCGAATCGCTCGAATTGTTTCGGCAAAGACCGCTGCACCACCATCTTTTAAATCATCACGTGACACAGATGTCACAACAGCATGTTTTAAATTCATTAATTTTACAGAATCTGCAACACGTTCTGGCTCTTCCCAATCTAATTCCGTTGGCAGGCCTGTTTTGACCGCACAAAAACGGCAGCCCCTTGTACAGACATCTCCTAAAATCATAAATGTAGCGGTTCTTCTTTCTGCCCAGCACTCGTGGATATTTGGACATCTCGCTTCTTCACAGACCGTATGGAGATTGTTCTCTCGCATCATTTTTTTCAGACCTATGTATTGATCATTCGTATTCAGCTTAATTTTTAACCATTCTGGTTTTCTTACATATTCATTCTTTTCACTCATTTTCCCACCCCCGAGATGATTGATCTTCAATGAAATGCCATCTTTGTCACTGTAACATACTAAAAAATAATCAACAAGTTAAACTATGTTCATAATTTACATTACCAATTATTTGCCATCATGAAATTGCTAAATATTCATAAACTACATTTGTAAATGATTTATGGAAGGAGAATTCCTGTGCGGACATTTCTGTTAATTGTCACGTGCCTTATCCTTTTTATCTCTCCTTTGGGTACTAAAAACATACAAGCACAAGATTTAGATCCATACAAATTAAGAATGGAGCTATATAAAAAAGTAGAGACCATCACCCAAATCCCTTGGTATTATTTAGCAGCAGTTGATCAATACGAAAGAAACATTCGCCAGGTTCGCAGGGATTTGCCAAAACCCGATAGTATCATTGGGATCTATTTTCGCCCTGAGGAATGGACAGGATTAACAAATCCAAATCATGCTGAAAATAATCCAGCAGCCATCCAATTTTTTGACGGATTAGGTGTTGATGGGAATGGAGACAAGAAGGCAAATCTTAAATGTGATGAGGATGTATTATTTGCTTTTGCAAACTATCTTCTTAAGTATGGCGTGGACGATGATAATTTAAAAATTGGTTTATGGAATTACTATCACCGTGATAAAACAGTTGGAATTATTGTAGGAAAAGCGAAAATTTATCGGCACTTTGGAAGACTTGATCTAGATGATCATGCATTTCCTGTCCCTATTCGCTCAAATCATAGTTACCGAACTACTTGGGGGGATGCCCGCGGCTGGGGTGGACGAAGAATACATGAGGGAACAGATATTTTCGCTAACTATGGTGTTCCCGTTTTGGCCACCAATTATGGAATTATCGAAATGAAAGGCTGGAATAAATTTGGCGGCTGGAGAATAGGTATCCGTGATATTAACAATACGTATCACTATTTTGCCCATATGAGCGGTTTTTCAAAAGACTTAAAAATTGGACAAATTGTTGAACCCGGAATGGTAATTGGCAGTGTTGGAAGCTCTGGATACGGCCCTCCTGGAACTTCCGGTAAATTCCCGCCCCACTTACACTATGGGATGTATAAGGATAATGGCTATTTAGAATGGTCCTTTGATCCATACCCACATTTAAGAATGTGGGAGCGGCAAGAAAGGTTTACATCTAGACGTAGATGAAGGCTGCAGATTTTGCAGCCTCATTTTTTCTTTTCAGGCAATTGAATCGCTGGTGGCGCGCCGCTGCCTCCGTTAAAATATTGCGGGACATCACCCTGGATTAATCCAGCAGCAATAGGAATCGTTTCTGTCAGCTTTGTTACTTTTGTCCGAAAAGGGGTAATGATTTGGACTGATACAACTAATTTGAGGGAAGCATCAATCCATGTGTTATTAATTCCCATTGGGGTAGCATTCATTTTTACATCTGGTTGAATATCTCCAATGGCATTAAATTTTATCGGGATTTTAGGGCCCAAATTACCAAACAAAGCGATTTTTGTTGCTTGACCTAATGGGACATACCAAACAATAAACCCATCCGACTTTTTATCCGTTTTCATTTCCACATCATTCATTTGCGATAGTGAAGGAAAACTGCCTTTTTCCACTTCTTTTATATTTTTTTGTATCTCCGCAACCGTATCAGCTAAAGCATGATTAATAACATTCGTTTTAATCGTGTATACTTTTCCATTTGATTTCATTTCAATTACTTCATTAATGTCCGCAACATTGGTTGTCTTTTTCTCGATTGCTTTGTTAATCACCAGTGAAGCGATCTTTCGGGTTTGGGATTCAGCATATTTCATTAGAGTTGGCTCAATGGCTTTATTGACAATCCATAACCCGATAGCTGTTGAAAGAATACAAAAAACTAGTGATATTAATAAAACATAGCGGACAGGCAATGGGCCTAAGCGCGGATGCCTTCTCGGAAATCTTGTCAAAAAAAATCCCCCCTTTTACAAGCTATATGTATGCTGTAAAGAGAGGAACTAGCGCAAAAAAGTAAAAATTATCCTAGCCATTTTTAAACGTAGTGTCACAATCAATAATCATCATATCGAGTTCAGTTTTTAAATCCAGTTCATATGGGCAGTCAATTTCTATTCCATTTTCCTCAATAATTCTTATAACTGGGCGATCACTAACACCAATATTTTGTCTGCAAACAATCCCTTTTCTGCTATCATTTAATTTCACGGTAATACCGGCTGGATAGACGGCCACAGCATCCCTAAAGGCTTCGATTATTTTCTGATCATACAACGTCCCAGAACCTGCATATAGCACTTCTAGGCCCTCGTGTGGCAGCATGGCGTCACGATAAACCCGATTGGATGTCACCGCATCATATACATCTGCAACAGCAATAATTTTTCCGAAGAAATGGATTTCCTTACCCTTTATTCCCCGGGGATATCCTGAACCATTTAAACGCTCGTGGTGCTGATAGGCACAATGTGCCACAATTAGCGGGATAGTTGAAATCTTCCTTAAAATTTGGAATCCTTCTTCTGCATGCTTTTTAATTTCTTCATACTCATCATTCGTTAATCGATCAGGCTTCAATAAAATTTGTTGAGAAATTTTCATTTTGCCAACATCATGTAAAATGGCGCCTAATCCAAGCGTTTCTAATTCCTTTTCAGTTAAATGTAACTTTACTCCGATTGCAAGCGAATACATCGTTACGTTTAAGGAATGGGTAAAAATATAATGATCATACGCATAAACATCAGCTAAAAGAACAAGCAAGTCTTTATTATTTTTGATTTCAAAAACGATTTCATGAATTAATTCGGTTAAACCCTTTGTA
>DATFAH010000036.1:0-3236 GCA_035254805.1 Caryophanales bacterium
GCTTGTTGAATTGAATCTGTTTTTAATACATTTAAACTTGTATCAATCGGGTTATTCTCTACAATTTTAGTTATAATTCGCTTAATATCATTAATTTCCAAATTATCAAAAATACCCAATGAAGCTACCTCTAAAGTTAAACTTTCAATCATATCCTGTCGCTTATATCCTAAAGTATTTTGTCGTTCTTTCATCGCCTCTTGGATTTTACCTTCATACTCAGTATTTTGCTTATGGTTAATCATCAAATCGTCTAGATTAATCATAATATCCTCGTACTTATACATTGCTTTTAAATCATTTTTACGAATAGCATTGAGCATTGGCTGTATAATTTTCATATCCTCTTTTGCTGTCTTCCTCAGAACACGAGGAGTAATTCTTTCTTCCTCATTTGATTCATCAAATAAAGCTCGCTCCTGTGCCAAAATAAATAAGTTTACAGCAACCGAAGTTATCCCCTGACATTCTTCATAAAAAGCCTTTTTCACATCCTCAGTAAGTTCTGAGCGCGTTTTAAGACATTGTAATTCCCATAAAGTTTCTAAAAAGAAATCCCATTCCTCACTGTCCGCGGCCATACGATCCCAGATAATTGCACCGTCACTTGCTGCTCGACGAGCTTGTCGGAAGTTACCTTTAAATAATTGCTGTGCCTTTGAAGTACCGATTAATACGGTAGGGATACCGACTGTATTTGATAACGTAACAAAGAAATTTAGCATTTCTTCTTGATCATTTTTGGAATGTAGAAGGTGCTGGATTTCATCGATGACAAGCACACCAATACCATACATACTTGCTAGTGATGTCATATGTAAAAGCATAGTTGATGTAACACGATTTAAGTAGCCGTACTTCTCTAAATAACGAGTTCCTAATAAGTCATCAATCGCTTTAAAAAAGCTTTTACAAAGTGTTGATAAGCTACCATCATAAGGACAATCAATTTTAAGCCAAACAATTTGTGTTCTATTAAAGGGTTGGCCTTCATACATCTCATGTTTAATGGCTTGGGGATACATAAGCAATAATCGTTCAATCGCTGTTGTTTTACCGATACCAGAAATGCCGATAATTGATAAACTATCTGCTGTAGAACGAATATAATTCAATCGCTCATCAATATATTTATGAGCTTCATCCTCTTCTTCACGCAATTGGTGTAATACTCGAATACGTTCTAAAAACATTTTATCCAAAGGATTTCGAGCTAAGTAACCTCTACGTATTAGCGTAGAAAGTCTCCGCTCTACTTCAAAATGAATTGGTAGAGGCTGAATAAAGTTTTTCACACGTTTCAATACATGATACCGGATATTCGTTTCACTTTGCTTTTCTTGCTGTGTAATGCGTGGAGTCACCATAAATCGCTCTAACACATTGTCTTCATCGAAAATAGGGGGAAGAGCTTCGATGAAAGGATTATTACTGTATTCTGATAAAGCTTGTTCCTTATACTCTGCTTCTTCAAAATCACCTTTTAAAACTAGATTAGTCGTCTTTTCCAAAGTGCTCATCTCGTTTCTTACGTAATTTTCCCATTAAACGTGAGCTTGATTTTTGAGTTGTTGATGGTGGTGTAGCGTCTTTCTTCGTGAATTCAACTATTTGTGCATGTTGAGATTTTAGTTTCTCTGTTAAATCAAACTTTTCTACTTCTCTATTAACTAGCTTTTCTGCTTGTCTATTCACTCGAATATCTTTTAGCTTTTCAGACTTATTAACTGGATGAAATGGTGCTTCCTTTTTCTGCTTAACTGCTTGCTTGATGATTGATTCAATAGCAGCATCTGTATTGACCGTACTTTCAACTTGCTTATTGTCTTCTTGTTTTTTCGTTTCTTGTATTAGTTGCTGATAAAACTCGATTTCCTCGAAAGAATCTCCTTTAAATTGTTCACTTGTATCTAACAAATAACATATATCGAAATTTTGTCCGTCTGAATGTGGAATATAGATTTGATCCATCGAACGAGGGTCAAACACTACCTCGATACTTTGATTTTTCATCTTCAAGTACCATTGCTCATTTAGAGCCTTTTCAGAGCCATATGCCAATCCTTTAAACTTAATACCTGCTCTTGTAATACGCGCTCTACCTTTAGGTAGTAAATTTAATCTCAAGATGTTTTGATTACTTACTATTTGCAGGCGGCCTTTTTTATTAGCAATGCCCCAATTCCATAAATTCATTGGAGTTGCTGTTAGTTGATCTGCAATCATTTCTTTTTCCAATGGGTACTTCTCAATGATTTTCTGATTATGATGTAGCACAAGGTGAATAATGATTTTAGTAAACTCTTCTAAATTTAACCTAGCATCTAAACGATAATCTCGGTCGCCACGTTCACGATATTCTTTTTGAATAGCGCCCGGTGCTTTTTTCTTTATTTTCCCATTTATTGTACGGAACTGGCGCTCAATAATTCCTTTTAAATCACCACGGTACGGAGATGTATTTTCAATTTTTATATTGAAATTATTAATTAGACTTTCAACTGAATAGCCTTCAAATTCACCACGGTCTGCAATAATAATCTCTGGTAGATGATGAGAAGGCCATTGTGATTCATCAATCATAATGGCATATTGAGAACAAAATGCCACTTTATCAGTTACCATATTATCTAAAGCCATCATTGCCCCAATCCAAGAAGGACCTTCTAAACCAACATAAATACCTGTGAGCAAACGTGAATAAACATCAATTACTCCATAGACAATCGGGCGACCTATAATCAAATTACGGTCAAATGAACTTACTAAATAAACATCTGCAATTGTCGCATCAACTTGAAAGCGTGTCCCTGGTCCATTTGTTTCTAAAGTTGAATTACTGAGTATTGGTCTAAGTTTTAATTCAAATTCCTTTTGACTATGACGTAACTGAAAATCTAGTTGCGGGTCTTCTAATTTCTTAAACCAATAGTAAAATTGATGGTACGTTGGTATTCTTGAATCATCCCAAACCTTATACTTAGGCTCATCACCTTCATAATATTTGTCTGCATAGAACTCACGTAGCAAATATTTATATGTGTCGATAAGGGATAACTGTTCCTTTTTGCGATAATATTTTTTCACTACATAATCAAACTGCTTCTTCACATTATCCGTAATATTAATCCCTTGCTTCGTCGATGTATATTTTCTAGGTCTCCCTACTTTCACATCAATAGATAATTCTCTTTCTTTCCCCTTACCACCTGAATATATATAATCTGGTAATAATG
>DATFAH010000037.1:0-7156 GCA_035254805.1 Caryophanales bacterium
AAAGTGAAATTGGTAATGAAGAACTAGAAATGGTTGTACTAAAAGGAATAGAGGAAGCAGTGATTTTACTTAAAGAAATGCGGCTTGCCGAAGGGGAGGAACTAAAAAAAGATATTACTGGAAATTTATATCAGTTGGAGACAGCTGTTATTGAGCTTCGGAAATATGCTCCTCTTGTTGTTCAAGGATATAAGGAAAGATTAACAAAAAGAATGATGGAGTTTTTGAATGGTCAAGATGATGAAGCAAGAATCTTAACTGAAGTTGCTGTTTTCGCTGATAAAGCTGATATTAATGAAGAAATGACAAGACTTTGCAGCCATATTCAGCAATTTTTACAAACTATCGAGGACCATGAACCGATTGGACGGAAACTTGACTTTCTTGTTCAGGAAATGAATCGTGAGGTCAATACAATCGGCTCCAAGGCGAATGATGCAAATATTGCAAAAACGGTTGTCGAAATGAAGAGTTTGCTTGAGAAATTAAAGGAACAGATTCAAAATATCGAATAACAATTTGTTTAGAAACCATTCGACAAGGTCAAAATAAATTATTGATGATTGGATGATCGTGATGACAATTAAATTGATCAATATTGGATTTGGAAATATTGCTTCTGCAAATCGAATTATTTCAATTGTTAGCCCAGAATCCGCCCCAATTAAACGGATTATCCAAGATGCACGCGATCGTGGAGCATTAATTGATGCGACATACGGACGGCGTACGCGTGCAGTTATTGTAATGGATTCAGACCATGTCATTCTCTCTGCGGTACAACCTGAAACGGTTGCAAATAGACTTTATGACCGTGATGAAAATATTGATGAAGGGTAGGATTTTTTAATATGCAGGAAAAAGGATTGCTCATCGTGCTTTCAGGACCCTCTGGGGTGGGAAAAGGGACGGTTCGAAAAGAAATATTTTCTCATCCAGACACGGCTTTTGAATATTCTATTTCGATGACAACAAGATCCCCACGTACAGGTGAAGTAGATGGGGTTGATTATTTTTTTAAATCTAAAGAAGAATTTGAAGAGTTGATAGCACAAGGCAAGCTTCTAGAGTATGCCGAATTTGTTGGTAATTATTATGGCACGCCCGTTGATTATGTTAGAGAAACTCTTGAAGCTGGTAAAGATGTATTTTTAGAGATTGAAGTAAAGGGTGCTAAGCAGGTTCGTGAAAAGTTTCCAGATGGGCTATTTATTTTTTTAATGCCCCCAAGCTTAACAGAATTAAAAAATCGAATTGTAACAAGGGGAACTGAAACAGAAGATATCATCCATAACCGAATGCTTACTGCTAGAGAAGAAATTGAAATGATGAGTTTATATGATTATGTTGTGGAAAATGACCAGGTGGATCTTGCCTGCGAACGAATTAAAGCGATTGTCATTGCGGAACATTGCCAGAGAGAACGTGTTGAATCCCGATATATAAAATTACTGGAGGCTGAATAATTATGTTATATCCATCTATTGATTCACTACTTGAGATCATTGATTCCAAATATTCACTTGTATCTGTTGCAGCTAAGCGAGCACGGTCAATGCAACAATCCAATGATGAAAGATTGCCAAAATATGTTTCCTATAAATGTGTTGGAAAGGCACTAGAGGAAATTTATAGTGGTGAACTGACATACCGAGTTGCGAAAAAAACAGAACAACATGGTGAATAAAATTTAATTGTTATCGATTGAAAAATCAAATGATCAAAAAAAGAAAGAAGGGTCTGACGTAAAGGTTATTTTTCCTTATGAGTCAGCCTTTTTATTTTTTTGATGAAATAATGCTTTCGTTCCATCATAATAAAAGAAAAGATGGAAAGCGGACGAATTTAGGGGGTTACAGATAGTGAAAGAGAAAAAAATATTATTATGTGTAACAGGTGGAATTGCCGTGTATAAAGCGGTGGCGTTAACAAGTAAACTTGTGCAAAACGGGGCGGAAGTGAAAGTTGTTTTATCCGAATCTGCTGCAAAATTTGTTACACCATTAACTTTCCAAGCCATATCCCGAAATGAAGTGTATACAGATACATTTGATGAAAAAAATCCCCGTAAGATTGCCCACATTGATCTAGCAGATTGGGCAGATTTAATGATTGTTGCGCCTGCTACCGCAAATACGATTGCAAAAATGGCTGTTGGTACGGCAGATAATATGATTACAACTGCGCTGCTCGCAGCAACATGCCCGGTTTGGATTGCACCAGCAATGAACGTACATATGTACAATCATCCAGCTGTCATAAAGAATATTGCTGTTTTAAATGAATACGGGTATAAGTTTATTGAACCAAGTGAAGGGTATTTAGCTTGTGGGTATGTCGGAAAAGGTCGGCTTGAAGAGCCTGAAAAAATTGTTTCGCTCGTAGAGAAATTTTTTCAAAAAGATGATTTACCGCTCCACGGAAAAACGGTCTTGGTCACAGCGGGACCAACAAGGGAGAAAATTGATCCTGTACGTTATATTACCAATCATTCAACAGGAAAAATGGGTTATGCAGTTGCTAAGGCGGCTCAGAATGCGGGGGCAAAAGTGATTCTCGTATCCGGTCCAACAAATTTAAGCTGTCCAAATGGTGTGGAACGGATTAATGTTGAGAGTGCTGCTGATATGTATGAGGCAGTCCTAGCTCATTTTGATACGACAGATATCGTTATTAAATCGGCAGCTGTGGCAGATTATCGCCCTAAAACAGCATATGATCACAAAGTAAAGAAAAAACCTGGTGAAGCGGTTATTGAATTAGAAAGAACAAAGGATATTTTATTTGAGCTTGGACTTAAGAAAAAGCATCAAATCCTTATCGGCTTTGCGGCAGAGACGAATAATATTGAAGAATATGCAAATAAAAAACTACTGGCGAAAAATGCTGATATGATCGTTGCTAATAATGTGAAAACGGATGGGGCTGGGTTTGGTACGGATACCAATATTGTGACCATTTTTAAACGTGATGGAACCAACACCAAATTACCATTAATGACAAAACAAGCAGTAGCTGAAAAAATCATCGAAGAGGCTTATTTGCTCCTTAAGGATTTGGCTAAATGAATGTTGCCAGTGTAATTGTAGATGTACCAGCTAACCTAACGGATAAACCTTTTGATTATCTCATTCCAGACAAATGGGTCGGAATGATTGAGGCGGGCATGCGAGTCATTGTTCCGTTTGGTCCAAGAAAAATCCAAGGTTTTGTCATCAGCCTTAAAGAGGAATCTGATTTTGAAACCCTAAAAGAATTGGTTGAACCTATGGACCTAGTACCTGTGTTAAATCGGGAATTATTGGAATTAGGACAATGGCTGACAGAAAATACTCTTTGTTTTAAAATTGCTGCGTATCAAGCAATGCTGCCTGCTGCATTAAAAGCAAAATATGAAAAGAAAGTAAAACTATCTTCTCAATTTGATATCTTTGATTTGCCAGAAGGCCTTCAACCATTTTTTACGGGAGAGTCCATTTTCTGGGAAGATGCATTAAGAGAAGGACTTGTTCCTATTTTACAAAAAGAGGCTGCAAAAGGTCATATTGAAGTTGTCTATGAAGTGAAGGAACGAGTAAAAAAGAAAAAATTAAAATTTGTAAAACCACTCCTTTCTAAAGCAGAATTACAGCTTGAATTAGATAAATTGCCAAAAAGAGCGGGTAAGCAACGTGATCTATTAACTTATTTTATTGATAAGCCTGAATCAGTTGAATTAAGAAAATTACTGGTAGAGGCAGTTATTCCTCATTCAACTGTAAAAACTCTTTGTGAAAAAAAACTGCTTGAAGAACATGTATTGGAAGTATATCGCAACCCTTTTGAAAATCATGAATTCAAGCAAACCAAACCATTACCATTAACAGATTCCCAGCAAGTAGCCATTCAACCGATACTCCAATCGATCACACAAAATCAACATGAAGTGTTTTTGTTATATGGTGTAACAGGTAGTGGAAAAACGGAAATATATTTGCAATCCATTCAGGATGTTATGAAAAAGGGAAAAGAAGCGATTGTCCTTGTACCTGAAATTGCGCTTACACCGCAAATGGTTAACCGTTTTAAGGGTAGGTTTGGTGATAAAGTGGCGGTTTTACATAGTGGGTTATCTGCGGGAGAAAAATATGACGAATGGCGAAAAATACTTCGTAAAGAGGTTAGTGTTGTTGTCGGAGCACGTTCAGCGATATTTGCTCCGTTTGAAAATCTTGGGATCATTATCATTGATGAAGAACATGAAACAAGCTATAAACAGGAAGAAATGCCGCGCTATCATGCACGTGATGTCGCAATTGAAAGAGCCAAAATGGCTAGATGTCCAGTCATTTTAGGAAGTGCAACACCTTCATTGGAGTCATTTGCAAGAGCTCAAAAAGGAGTATATCATTTGTTGACCCTCAAAGCCCGAATGAATAACCAGTCGCTTCCCCCAGTCGAAATTATTGATATGCGGGAAGAGCTGCGTAATGGCAATCGCTCTATGTTTTCCGGAAGCTTACTCGAAAAGCTAAAGGAGCGCCTTGAAAAAAAAGAACAAACCGTTTTATTTTTAAATAAACGTGGTCATTCATCCTTTGTGATGTGTAGGGATTGTGGATATGTGATGAATTGCCCTAACTGTGATATCTCTTTAACATATCACCGTGTAAGCGAGCAAATGAAATGCCATTATTGTGGATATGAAAGCTATGTCCCTAAGTGTTGCCCGGAATGTTCCAGTGAACATATTCGTTATTTTGGAACAGGTACACAGAAAGTGGAAGCTGAATTAGGAAAAATCCTTCCGGAAGCAAAAGTGATTCGAATGGATGTCGATACAACTAGCCGAAAGGGTGCACATGAAAGGCTTTTAAATGATTTCCAAGAAAGTAAGGCAGACATTCTTTTAGGAACGCAAATGATTGCAAAAGGATTAGATTTTCCTAACATTACACTTGTTGGTGTTTTATCAGCAGATACGATGCTGCATTTGCCGGATTTTCGGTCTTCTGAAAAAACGTTTCAATTGTTAACCCAAGTAAGCGGACGAGCCGGTAGACATGACTTGCCTGGTGAGGTTGTCATCCAAACATATACTCCAGAACATTACAGTATCGAATTTGCCGGAATGCAGGATTATGATTTATTTTATCAAAGAGAAATGATGGTGCGTAAAATTCATAAATATCCGCCATTTTATTATATTTCTCTTATTACTGTAAGTCATGAGCAGCTGATGAAAGTTGTCGCCGTAACGGAAAAAATTACGAAATATGTTCGCGCAAGACTTTCTAATGAAGCGGTAGTTCTTGGTCCTGTTGCTTCACCAATCCCACGTATTAAAAATAGATATCGGTACCAATGTCTGATAAAATACAAGCGTGAACCGGACCTCAATCTGACGCTGAAGAAAGTTCTTGAGCAGTACCAAAAGGAAGCAGCCTCAGGCTTGCAGGTGTCAGTTGATGTAAATCCGTTTATGTTAATGTAACAGGTTTTTATTTTGAAAGTTATGATTATTGTTTTTTAGGTGAAAATGAGTAACAGTATAAATGAAGTTAGCAAAACAACCTTTTTAAAAGGTAAATGGAGGAACAACTTTGGCGATTCAGAATGTAGTAATGTATCCTGCTGAAATACTTGAGCAACCGTGCCGGGAAGTGACAAAATTTGATCGAAAGCTGGCAAAAGTGCTTGATGATATGTATGATACGATGATTAAATACGATGGTGTTGGACTTGCCGCACCACAAATTGGTTTAGACTTGAAAATAGCAATAGTTGATATTGATGATGAAATAGGGACGATCGAAATGATGAACCCGAGAATACTTAAGATATCTGGAGAACAAACCGGTCCTGAAGGCTGTTTAAGCTTTCCAGACTTATATGGTGAAGTTACAAGACCTTTTTATGTAAAGATTGAAGCATTTGATCGTAAAGGGAGAAAATTTACGTTTGAAGCGGAGGATTTCCTTGCTAGGGCAATCCAACACGAATTAGACCACTTAGATGGAATCCTTTTTACATCAAAAGTAATAAGGTATCTTGAAGAGACTGAGGTAGAAGGGTAGGAATGGTATGACAAAAATTGTTTTTATGGGTACACCAGATTTTTCTGTGCCAGTGCTAAGGCAAGTTATAAGCGATGGTTACGAGGTTATTGGAGTTGTGACCCAGCCTGATCGACCTGTTGGCAGAAAAAAGATCATGACACCGCCACCAGTAAAAGTTGAGGCAATGAAATATCAAATTCCAGTATTTCAGCCCGAGAAAATTCGCCAAAAAGATGAACTCGAAAAAATTTTAGCATTGAATCCAGACCTTATCGTAACGGCAGCCTTCGGGCAGATTTTACCTAAGGAATTACTAGAATCTCCTAAATTTGGCTGTATTAATGTCCATGCGTCACTTTTACCAGAACTACGCGGCGGGGCACCGATTCACTATGCGATTATCCAAGGAAAAGAAAAAACGGGCATATCCATTATGTACATGGTTGAAAAGCTTGATGCGGGCGATATTATTACACAGGTTGAAGTACCAATTATGGAAGAAGATAATGTTGGGACTCTTCATGATAAATTAAGCGCAAAAGGTGCCACATTATTATCGGAGACAATCCCGCTCATCATTAGTGGTAAGATCAATCCAATTCCGCAAAATAATGATAAGGCAACTTTTGCCTCAAATATTCAGCGTGAACAGGAAAAGATTAATTGGGAAAAAACTGGTGAGGAAATCTATAACCATATTCGCGGACTTAATCCATGGCCTGTGGCCTTTACGAATTTAGATGGGCAGGTATTAAAAATTTGGAAGGCCGAAAAAGTGAAAGATCTTGAGCATCCATTATCTGGGCAGATAATCCGCTTGGATTCTGATGGATTTGTTGTTTCAACAGGCAATGAAACAGCGATAAAAGTGATTGAATTACAACCTGCAGGTAAAACTAAAATGACCGGTGAACAATTTTTAAGAGGTGCCGGTGCAAAAGTTTCAACAGGATTAAAGCTGGGAGATTAGGATGAATACGAAGAAAAAAACTGTACGTGAAACCGCAATGGATCTTCTGGTAACAATTGAAAAAAATCAATCTTATAGTAATTTATTGCTTCATCATGCAATTGAAAAAAATAACTTGCCTGCTAAAGATATCGGGCTATTAACCGAA
>DATFAH010000038.1:0-16053 GCA_035254805.1 Caryophanales bacterium
AGGGCAATTTTCAGTTAGCCGATTTTTATCAAAGCTATTTATCACTTTCCACTAAAAATGTTGAGAAATTTAAAGTAAATATTCAGGAAAAAGCAATGGAAGTTGATAAAGAAATAGAAATGTCAGAGGATCTTCTTTCAGATCATCTAAAGAAGGTTTTAATGATTGCGTCGCTCTCACAGATCAGCAACTTATATCGAAGAGCAGCTGAAAAGCTAGTAGATGAGCTTATCGAAGAAAAGCCTTGTAAAGGTCATAAATAAAGAGGTGGATAAAAATGGAGGTTTCTAGGGAACGCTTCTCAAAAGAAGATGTGTGGGAGTATATGTTACGAAATGATCATGGCTTGGAAGTTCATTGCTTAAATTATGGCTGTATCATTACCAAAATTCTCGCTCCCGATCGACGGGGAAACTTTGAAAATATTGTCCTTTGCTTCGAAAACATAGATGAATATGAGCAAAACCCGCCATTTTTGGGGGCTGTGATTGGTCGAGTAGCCGGTCGCATTAAGGGAGCCGAATTTATGTTGGATGAAAAAAACTATTCCCTTGAAAAAAATGAAGGTGAAAACCACCTGCATGGGGGAAGAAATGGGTTTCATACAGTGCTGTGGGATGCTGAATTAATCGAGGAAGAAAACCAAGTTGGGGTTTGTTTTTCCTATATAAGTCTTGATGGGGAAGGGGGATATCCTGGAACCGTCACTGTTCAAGTGACCCATTTATTGAACAATCAAAATGAATTTTTGATTCAATATCAAGCAAAAACAGATCAAAAAACAATCTTAAATTTGACCAACCATACATACTTTAATTTAAGTGGAAATGCTAAGCGTACGGTACTTGGGCATACATTGAAATTAGACAGCAGCCAATTCCTCGAGTTGGATGATCCATTATTGCCGACAGGAAAAAAATTGGACGTAACTGGCACAGTTTTTGATTTTCGCAATGGCAGGAAAATAGGAGATGGAGTTGTATCTAATCATCCTCAAAACCGGTTAGTTGGCAACGGATATGACCACCCGTTTCTTTTGAACAGCCATTGGAATGAAGAAATAGCATTGTGGGATGAAGAAAGCGGCCGAAAAGTGGTTGTGGAAACAGATGAACCGAGCGTTGTCCTTTATACAGGCAATAGTTTAAATGAGGATTTAAAAGTAAATAGCGTTACATGTCAGAAGTATTTGGGGATATGCCTTGAAACCCAAGGTCTTCCTGATGCCATCCATCACTCGTCTTTTCCAACTGTCATATTAGATAAGGATGAGACCTATACGACAAAAACAAAATTTATGTTTATGGCGATTTAGCATCTGGAAAACAGATGCTTTTATTGTGGATATTTTGTGAACAGTAAAGAACGATAATAGGCTCAATGAACTATTTTGTGTATAAAAGGAATAGGATAATGATGGAATTTTAAACAGGAGGAATGTTTATACGGAAACCGGTTGACATCCTTGTGCTGCTCGTTATTATCTTATCGCTGATTGCATCTGGATTTGGTGCCTTTTCAAACCAAAATTGGTACTTAAAATAGGAAAAAGATGTCTCGGCAAAGCGAATTAAGTTTTTGTAGGGGAAAATTACCTGTGTAGAAAAGTGGTTACGATATGTAGAAAAAGCCTTTTTACATGTAGAAAAACCAGTAACTCATGTAGAAAAAAATTATCCTGTGTAGAAAAACTGTTTTCTTATGTAGAAAAGCAGCTACGATATGTAGAAAAAGCCCTTTTATATGTAGAAAAGCCAGTAAATCATGTGGAAAAAAATTCTCTTTGTAAAAAAATGTATTCAAATATAGAAAAGTTGCTACATTTCCACTGCAAAGCTAGTGTAACATTGGATAAAAATCTTGAATAAAATCAAAATCCCCGTTCAATGAACAGGGATTTTCTTTATGCCCGACTTTGCTCAAACTGACTAATTTTATCCTCCAATGTTAAGGTAACACCGATTTCATCCCAACCATTTAGCAGCATTTCCTTCGAGTAGGGAGGAATTTCAAATACTGCTTTAAATCCGTTTTGATCATAAACAATTTGTTGTTCAAGATCTACGGTTAAAGAGTAGCTCTCTGATTCGGCTCGTCTTATTAGTTCTTGGCTTTGTGCTTCTGTAACCTGGATAGGCAGAATGCCATTTTTCACACAGTTGTTTTTAAAAATATCAGCAAATGACGGGGTAATGACTACCTTGAATCCAAAGTCTTGAATGGCCCATGGAGCATGCTCGCGGGAAGAGCCGCAGCCAAAATTTTCTCCGGCAACTAGGATGGATGCTCCGGCATATCTCTGGTCATTAAGACTAAAATCCCCGCGGAGATTACCTTCATCATCAAACCGCCAGTGGTAAAAAAGGAATTCTCCAAAACCTTGCCGTTCAATCCGCTTTAGAAATTGTTTCGGAATAATTTGGTCTGTATCAATATTAGCCCGGTTCAATGGATAGACAAGGCCTTGATGTGTACGAATCGATTCCATATTTACAGTACCTCCTCTTTGGCAGCAAATCGGCGAACATCGACAAAATGACCAGCAATCGCAGCGGCTGCCGCCATTTCGGGGCTGACAAGATGTGTTCTGGATCCATTTCCTTGGCGCCCTTCGAAATTACGATTGGATGTAGATGCACAGCGGCCGCCAGGAGGAATAATATCAGCATTCATTGCAAGGCACATACTGCACCCGACATCACGCCATTCAAAACCAGCTTCCGTGAAGATAACATCTAAGCCTTCTTGTTCAGCTCGTTGTTTGATCAATTTAGAACCTGGGACGACAATCGCTTTGACGGCTGGATTTACTTTTTGACCGCGAACCACTTGTGATGCTTTTCGCAAATCACTAAGTCTAGAGTTCGTACAAGAACCAATAAAAACATGATCAATCTCCACACTCGTAATCGGCTGTCCGGCTTCAAGGCCCATGTAATCGAGCGCGCGCTTAATTTCTTCTTTTTCTGTTGGTCTTTTTGCATCATCCGGATTTGGTACACTGCCACTGATTGGAAGCCCCATACCTGGATTCGTCCCCCAGGTAACCTGTGGTTCAACGTCAGATGCATCTATTTCAACGATACGATCGTAGTGAGCACCTTCATCAGAGGCTAAGACCTTCCATTTGGACACAGCTTTTTCAAAATCCACCCCTTCTGGCGAATGCCTTCTTCCTTTTAAATATTCAAAAGTAGTTTCATCAGGTGTGATCAATCCAGCACGTGCTCCTGCCTCGATTGACATATTGCAAACAGTCATGCGTTCTTCCATGGAAAGGGTGCGAATCGCTTCCCCCGAAAACTCAATGACATGACCTGTACCGAAGTTAACACCAAATTTTGCAATAATGTAAAGAATAAGGTCTTTAGCGGTGACTCCTGTTCCAAGCTGACCAACAACTTTTACATTTAATGTTTTCGGTCGTGACTGCCACAGAGTCTGGGTAGCAAGAACATGTTCGACCTCGCTTGTACCAATTCCAAAAGCTAAGGCACCAAAAGCCCCATGTGTAGACGTATGACTATCCCCGCAAACAATTGTTTTGCCGGGCTGGGTTAGCCCAAGCTCCGGACCGATCACATGGACTATCCCATTGTCTGGATGATGTAGATCTGCTAAGGAAACACCGAATTCAGTGCAATTCTTTTCAAGCGTATCGATTTGTTTTTTAGAAATGGGATCATTTATGACGTGCCGGTCACGAGTCGGAACATTATGATCCATTGTGGCAAAAGTCAGGTCTGGGCGGCGCACCGTGCGACTATGCATCCGTAAGCCTTCAAAAGCCTGAGGAGAAGTCACCTCGTGAACAAGGTGTAAATCAATATAAAGTAAATCCGGTTTTCCGTCTTCGTGGTGTACAACATGCTGTTCCCAAATTTTTTCGATAATAGTTTTAGGTCTATGCATATTTCTCCTCCTCACATTAAATATTCCATGGATTTGAAAAAGGTATATTTTTTTCCATAAAATGTCTTTTTGGCCAAATTCGACAAAAAAATGGCCAATTCCTTTAAAAAATTGGCCAAAAGACCTTGAAAAATTGCCAAAAACCATTAAAAAGTGGCCAAAACATATTTGAACCTCAAAACTGATCTAATTCCACCTATAAATAGCAGCTACAAATACACTTCGAAGCATGTTGTGACCGAATATGATCGACAATTAGTTTCGTCATTTCCTCAGTTCCAACCTTACAACCATTTTTCACTTGCAGATCGGCAGTATAGAAGCCCTCATCTAGAATAGAATGAACAGCCTCTTCAACTAATTGGGCTTCATTCTCTAGATTGAATGAATACCTGAGCATTAATGCAGCTGATAAAATCATCGCTACAGGGTTGGCAATTCCTTTACCGGCAATGTCTGGGGCAGAACCATGAACAGGTTCATAAAGTCCGATACCGTCTTCCCGGAGACTGGCAGAAGGAAGCATTCCAAGGGAACCTGTTAATACAGATGCCTCGTCACTCAAAATGTCACCAAACATATTCTCCGTTACAATCACATCAAATTGAGTAGGGTTGGTAACAAGCTTCATGGCTGTGGAATCGACTAAAGCATGTTCAACTGTTACATCCGGATAATGTGCCTTTTTTTCTTCAACAATTTCGCGCCAAAGCTTGCTTGACTCCAGCACATTCGCCTTATCAACCGAAGTGAGATGTCCGCGGCGCTTTCGGGCAGATTCGAATGCTTTATCGACAATTCTTTCAATCTCCTTCCGAGTATAGGAAAGAGTGTCAACAACAGAATGACCATCATCCCTTCGTTCACTAGGTGTGCCAAAATAAAGGCCTCCGGTAAGCTCCCGAACAATCAACAAGTCACTCCCACTTACCACCTCCTCTTTCAAGGGAGATGTGTGAAGTAAATTTTTAAAACCTTTAATTGGTCTTAAATTGGCATAAAGATCAAGTGCTTTTCGGATTCCGAGCAACCCTCGTTCAGGGCGCAAATGAGAGGGATTGTGATCCCATTTTGGCCCTCCGACAGCACCTAGCAAGACAGCATCTGCTTTTTGACAAGCTGTAATGGTTTCATCCGGCAGGGGAGTTCCGTGGAGATCAATGGCTATGCCGCCAATCTCATGTGTTTCAAAACTAAAAGAGTGATTAAATTCCACAGCAATTGCAGATAGTACAGCTTTTGCAGATTCGATTACTTCCTTGCCAATCCCATCACCGGGAAGTAAGACAATTGTTTTATTCATCGAAAAAACCCCCCTGAAAAATTAAAGTACCGCTGATTGAACTATTTTTTGACTAATAAATGCGCGATTTACGGCATTTAAAAAGGCTTTTGCTGATGCTTCCAAGACGTCAATAGCCGAACCGCGCCCACTCACGGCTGCACCATTCACCGTCATTTTCACATGGGCTTCGGCTAAGGCGTCACGGCCTTGGCCAATTGAACTTAAATTGAGGTTGGTAAGATGAATATCTTCTTTGATAAGGGCTTCTAAAGTGTTATAAAGTGCTTCGACACTTCCCTTACCGGTTCTAGCTGTTTCGACACGGATCCCTTCAGGAGTGGTTAAAGCAACAGTTGCAGTAGGTAAATTGGCGGATGCATATTGAACTTGAAAAGCTTTAAGTTCGTATTTTCTTACATCCAAAATGGTTGTTTGAATGTCCGTTAAAATCGTAAACAAATCTTCGTCAGTAACTTCCTTCTTTTTATCCGTTAGTTGTTTGAAAGTAGTAAATGCCTCGGATAGCTGTTCATCTGATAATTGAAATCCAAGCTGTTCAATTCTATCTTTAAAGGCATGGCGCCCAGAGTGCTTTCCAAGAACTAAATGATTGGATTTGATGCCAACAAGCTCCGGTGTAATGATTTCGTATGTGGAGGCATTTTTCAAGACACCATCTTGATGGATCCCTGATTCGTGGACAAAAGCATTTTTGCCGACAATGGCTTTATTTGGAGGAATCAGCATTCCGGTAAAACGACTGACAAGATCGCTCGTTCGTTTAATTTCATTTAAAACAAGGTTTGTTGTATATGGAAGTTTATCTTTGCGGATATTTAGGGCAACCCCGATTTCCTCTAAAGCAGCATTCCCGGCACGTTCTCCGATGCCATTAATGGTACCTTCCACTTGGGTTGCCCCGTTTTTGATTGCTGCCAAAGAATTCGCCACTGCTAACCCTAAATCATCATGGCAATGGGCGGATAAAGAAGCCTTATGAATGTTTGGCACGTTTTCTTTCATGTAGCGGAACATACGGCCATATTCTTCAGGTGTGGAATATCCAACCGTATCCGGAAGGTTAATCACGGTTGCTCCTGCATCAATGACTTTTTCAATGATTTTGGCTAAAAAATCAAGGTCTGACCGTGATGCGTCTTCTGCTGACCATTCCACATGCGGGAATCTTTTACGAGCATAAGTAACCATGTCAACGGCTAATTGCACAACTTGTTCCGGCGTCTTTTTCAGCTTATAGGTCATATGGATGGGAGAGGTAGCTAAAAAAACATGCAATCTTGGTTCTTTGGCATCCTTTAATGCATCCCAAGCAATATCAATATCTGACTTTGTTGCTCTAGCTAGGCCAGTAACAGATACATTTTTAATGGTGCGGGCAATGTTGCGAACGGCTTCAAAATCACCTTGGGAGGAAGCTGGAAAACCAGCCTCCATAATATCCACGCCAAACCTTTCTAATTGTCTGGCAATCTCCGCTTTTTCTAATTGATTTAAATTCACACCAGGGGACTGCTCGCCATCACGAAGTGTTGTATCAAAGATATTAATGTGAACCATGAACCACCACTTCCTTTTTCTGATTTACTGGCTTTTTAATAAATGGCATCAATTCACGAAGCTCGCGACCAACCACTTCAATTGGATGATTGTTTTCACTGCGGTTAATCGCATTAAATTGCGGGCGGTTTGCCTGATTTTCTAAAATCCAGCCTTTTGCAAAAACGCCTGTTTGAATATCTTTTAACACTTCTTTCATCCGTGCTTTTGTTTCTTCATTGACAACTCGTGGTCCGGAAACAAAATCTCCCCATTGCGCTGTGTCGGAAATAGAGTAGCGCATGTTGGCAAAACCGCCTTCGTATAAAAGGTCCACAATTAATTTCATTTCATGTAAACATTCAAAGTAAGCAACTTCTGGTTGATAGCCAGCTTCTGTTAATGTTTCAAATCCAGCTTTAATGAGGCTTGTTAGGCCACCACATAAAACTGCCTGTTCTCCAAATAAATCGGTTTCGGTTTCTTCCTGGAAGGAGGTTTCGAGAATACCAGCACGGCCTGCTCCAATTCCTTTTGCATAGGCAAGGGCAAGTTCTCTTGCCTGGCCCGTATAATCTTGGTAAATCCCAAATAGGGAAGGGACACCGCCGCCTTCCACATAGGTACGTCGTACGAGATGGCCAGGCCCCTTTGGTGCTACAAGAAATACATCAACATCATTTGGCGGGACGATTTGATTAAAATGAATATTAAAGCCATGAGCAAAAACGAGCGCATTTCCGAATTTCAAATTTGGCCTAATGCTTTCTTCATAAACTTTTGGTTGAAGTTCATCAGGAGTCAGGATCATCACCACATCGGCAACGGCAGCTGCCTCGGCGACAGAGCGTACATCGACTCCGTCTTCTACCGCTTTATCCCATGATCTGCCTTCTCGTAATCCAACCACAACATCAAAACCACTTTCTTGTAAATTAAGCGCATGGGCATGACCTTGAGAACCATATCCAATGACGGCGATTTTTTTTCCTTTCAAAACATCTTCTTGAATATCACTGTTATAAAGTACTTTTGCCATTTTTGATCATCCTTTGTTATTTTATTTGAGAATATGAAGTTAACTCAGTAACTTGTGGCTGATGCCCGCGTAAAAAGGCAGTAAGACCCGTTCTAGCAAGCTCTTTTATTCCATAAGGCTTGAGTAATTCAATTAAAGCATCAATTTTTTCTGGCTTTCCGGTAACTTGGACAGCTAAACTATCCTTGCTTACATCAATAATCGTGGCGCGGAATGGATCAATTATTCCGCTGATTTCACTACGAAGCTGACTGCTTGAAACTACCTTAATCAAGGCAAGCTCTCTAGCAACAAGCGCTCTATCCGTAATATCTGAAACTTTCAACACATCAATTTGCTTGTTTAGTTGTTTTGTAACTTGCTCAAGCCGTTTTTCATCTTCCACCTCTACAACTAAGGTCATTTTTGAGATGCCAGCCATTTCAGAAGGGCCAACAGAGATGCTTTCGATATTAAATTGCCGCCTTTGCAGGAGTCCGGTGACCCGATTTAGAACACCGCTCCGGTCTTGAACAGTTGCCGTTATAATCCTTTTCATGGTTTCACTCCAATCATTTCATGCAAGCCCTTTCCAGGGGCAACCATTGGATAGACATTTTCTTGCTGAAGCACACGACAATCCATTAATGCGGGGCCGTCATATGCGAAAAATTCTGGAAGGGCTGCAATGAGATCTTCTTTATTTTCAATTTTGAGACTGCGAATATGATAACTTTCTGCTAGTTTCACAAAATCTGGTTGTGTGTGAAGGAGAGATTCAGAGAAACGTTTCTCATAAAAAACTTCCTGCCATTGTCGAACCATTCCGAGGGCACCATTATTCACAATAATGATTTTAATCGGCAAACCTCTTTCTTGAAGCACTCCAAGTTCTTGGAGGGTCATTTGGAAACCTCCGTCACCAACGATTGCTACAACCGTTTGATTAGGGGCAGCTAATTGGGCACCAATAGCTGCGGGAAATCCAAATCCCATTGTTCCGAGTCCACCTGAAGTAACCCAATTGTTTGGATTTTTTTGCGGATAATAATGTGCAGCCCACATTTGATGCTGACCGACATCTGTTGTGACGATCGCTTCACCTTTTGTAACTTTATGAATGGCCTCAATCAGCCATTGTGGGGAAATGTCCTGTCTGCTGTTTTTATACCAAAGTGGATAGTCTTTTTTATTATCTGCCAAAGTGACTAACCAATCTTGGTGATCAGGAGCATCAAATTCTTGAACATTAAGCTCAGATAATGCCTTTTTTGTATCCGCAACAATAGGGATCTGTGTGACCACGTTTTTACCAATTTCTGCTGGATCAATATCGATATGGGCTACCTTGGCATGTGGAGCAAATTGACTAAGGTTTCCCGTCAATCTGTCATCAAATCGGGCGCCAATATTGATAAGTAAATCACAATCATATAAGGCCATGTTAGCCGTATAGGTTCCATGCATCCCTGCCATTCCTAAGAAGAGGGGATGATCACCTGGAAAACTTCCTAATCCTAAAAGTGTGTTAGTAACAGGTAGTTGATGCTTTTCGGCAAAAGCCTTTAATTCTGTAGAAGCCTTTCCAAGCAACACTCCGGCTCCAGCAAGGATAACAGGCTTGTTTGCCTTTGTTAGAGCTTCTGTGAGCTTTTTAATTTGCAGTGGATTGGGGTGTATTGTCGGTTGATAGCCTGGTAAACGAAACTTTGCTTCATGAGCTTCTCTATATGTGACACCTTGTGAAATATCCTTCGGAACATCGATCACAACTGGACCCGGACGGCCAGTTGAGGCAATATGAAAAGCTTCTTTAATAATTCTCGGCAAGTCATCAATGGATTGGACCTGATAATTATGCTTTGTGATGGAAGTAGTTATTGCCATCATATCGGCTTCCTGAAAAGCATCTGTTCCAATCACATTACGGGTAACCTGCCCGGTAAAAATAACGAGTGGCAAAGAATCCATCATCGCATCTGCAATACCTGTTACAAGGTTCGTTGCCCCAGGACCTGAAGTAACAATCACGACACCGGGTTTCCCAGTAATCCGAGCATACCCTTCTGCCGCATGAATTGAACCTTGTTCGTGACGGAATAGGATATGTTTAAGCTGTCCTTGAACTTTATAGATCGCATCATAGATTGGCAGGACAGCCCCCCCGGGATATCCAAACAGGATATCAACCCCTTCATTCATCAATAATTCAATGAGAAGATCGGCCCCTGTCTTTGGCTCCGTAACCGTTTGATAATCCATTTTTGCTTCAACTTTCACGATTTGTCTCCTCCTTATTTCATTTTTAAAAATAAAAAGACCCTTTCTCGTCCGAATAAACTGCTATTTGTAGCAGCTTAATCGGGGAGAAAAGGTCTAAACTTTTCACGGTACCACCCGGATTTACAGCATTTTTACAAATGCTGCCTCATGAAGCGGGGAAACTCGCTTCTTTTGATAACAGGTATGAAAGATACCTGATTGTGCTTAATGGGGTTGGTTCTGTTCAGCACAACACTCAGGGATGATGTCAGAATAAGTTGTAATACCGGGCTTACAGCAACCCCGGCTCTCTGAAATTACAAGCTCTTATTCCTTTATTCCCGTCAACGATTTGATTTATAAAAAAATATTTAAGTGTTTTAATCTTCGAGAATTGTCCAGCTCCAGCGCCTATCGACTAGCGTACTTCAGGCCTTCTCCCTACGATAAGTCAACATCGATTCGACTACCGTCTCATCGTGTTTCCTTTATCTCAGTCGAAGTCCTTTCAGTACGTACGTCGATGGTCAAGGCGCTTCCGCATTTCTTTAAATTTTCATAATTCCACCAGTATTGGCGCTTGTAACTAACTTTGCATATTTTGCTAAGTATCCTGTTTTAATTTTTGGTTCCGGTTTTACCCATGATTTTTGTCGTTCGGCTAAAGTTTCCTGGTCAACCAAAAGTTCAATAGAACGTGTCTCTAAGTCTATTAAAATTTGATCACCATTATGAACAAGTGCGATAGGTCCACCCTCTGCAGCCTCAGGAGAAATATGTCCTACCGATATCCCACGACTGGCTCCAGAAAAACGGCCATCCGTGATTAAAGCTACTTCTTTATCTAAACCACGCCCTGCAATAGCAGATGTAGGAGCGAGCATTTCTGGCATGCCGGGGCCGCCTTTTGGTCCCTCATAACGAATGACCACGACGTGACCTGACTGGACAGAGCCATTATCAATACCCGCTTGTGCGGCATCTTGGGATTCAAACACGATTGCTTCACCTAGGAATTTCTTGATAGATGGATCAACCGCACCGACTTTGATGACCCCGCCATTAGGGGCAAGATTACCGAAAAGAATCGATAAACCGCCAACAGGGCTGTATGGATTCTCTTTTGGCCGAATGACATTTTCATCAAGGATTGTAGCTTCTTTCACATTCTCAGCAATTGTTTTTCCTGTAATGGTGATGTAATCTTTATGAATCAAGCCTTCAATTTTACAAAGCTCATTGATAATAGCGCTGACTCCGCCGGCATTATGGACATCTTGCATATTATAATCAGATGCTGGGGCGATTTTGGCTAAATAAGGAACCTTTTCAGCAATTCGATTAATTTCTTGTAAATCGTATGTTATTCCAGCTTCGTGTGCGATTGCTAGTGTATGTAGAACGGTATTTGTCGACCCGCCCATTGCCATGTCGAGTGCAAAGGCGTTGTCAAATGCCTCTTTTGTTAAAATATCCCGAGGCTTGATATCGTTTTTTACTAATTCCATTAAATGTTTAGCTGCTTGATAAACGAGTTCATATCTTTCTTCAGATGTAGCAACAATGGTTCCGTTTCCAGGAACTGTCATCCCTAACATTTCCATCAGACAGTTCATCGAGTTTGCGGTAAACATCCCCGAACAGGAACCGCAAGTCGGACAAGCTAATGTTTCAAGTTCAAGTAGTTCATCTTTGTTAATGGAACCTTGATTAAAGGCACCAACACCTTCAAATACAGATTGCAAGGAGAGATTTTTTCCGCTTGAGGAGGTACCTGCTTCCATTGGGCCACCAGAGACAAATACGGAAGGAACATTGGTCCTAGCAGCAGCCATCAGCATGCCTGGTGTAATTTTGTCACAGTTTGGGATATAGAAAACACCATCAAACCAATGAGCATTAATCACAGTTTCGGCGCTATCGGCAATAATTTCACGGCTTGGAAGAGAGTAGCGCATCCCGATATGGCCCATGGCGATTCCATCATCAACGCCAATCGTGTTAAATTCAAAAGGAATACCACCAGCTTCACGAATAGCCTTTTTGACAATCTGTCCGAAATGATTAAGGTGTTTGTGCCCTGGTATAATGTCGATGTATGAATTGCATACCCCAATAAATGGTTTATCCAAATCACTTGTCTTTACCCCTGTTGCATATAAAAGACTGCGATGGGGGGCACGATCGTATCCTTTTTTAATCATGTCGCTTCGCATGTTTCCCTCCAAGAAATTTGTAAAAGTTTTATTGTCGATTATCATACAACCAATCTAAAATGCGGTCAACATAAATATCTGACTATTCTAAACAATCGGAATATATGGTAGCGTTTACATCATTGCTGCATTAACATTAAGTGGAAAGAAAAATTTTTTTGATTTTTTTCCTGTAGAATATAATTTAGGAGATTAGTATGCTACCCTTTAGAAAAGTATGGAATAAGAAGGATAGGGGACAATCGTATGCTTCAAAAGTTAAATAAATTTCTTGAAAAAATGATGCCGTTCATCACGCCTGTCGGTGTTATAATGGGAGTTTTATTAGCAGCCTATTTAAAAAATTATTCCTTTTTGATTCCATGGATCTTTGCTTTTATGACATTTGCAGGCAGCCTTAGCTCCAATTTTAAATCTTTAAAAGAGGTAATTATTCACCCATATCCGATATTTGTTGCCTTAGGTCTACTGCATATTGTCATGCCAATATGGGCATGGGGAGTAGGACATCTTGCTTTTAATGGCGATGTTTATACAATTACCGGTATTATTATGGCCATGGTGATTCCAACAGGGGTGACAAGCTTTATTTGGGTTTCCATTTATAGAGGGAATATCCCAATGGCATTGTCCATTATCCTCATTGATACGCTGTTATCACCGTTTATTGTTCCATTAAGTCTTTCGATTTTTGTGGGTCAAAAGGTTGATATGGATGTATGGGGAATGATGAAGGGGCTACTCGGAATGATTGTGATTCCATCTCTCATTGGAATGTACTTAAATCACGTAACAAAAGGGAAGGTAAAAGATGTATGGGGATTACGGTTAGCCCCCATATCTAAAATTTGTTTAGGATTTGTGGTCATGTTAAATGGAGCAGTGGTTGCCCCTTATATACGACATGTGAGTGTCAAGCTTGTTAGTATTGTGCTGGTTGTATTTTTTATTGCGATATCAGGGTATATCCTGTCGTTTTTGGCTGGGAAAATAATGAAGAGGGAACTAGAACTCGTCATTACCATTTCGTTTACAGGCGGAATGAGAAATATAAGTGCCGGAGCTGTACTTGCTGTCTCTTATTTTCCAGCATCCGTTGCCGTCCCAGTCGTCGTTGGGATGCTTTTTCAACAAATTCTTGCATCCATTAATGGACTTTTCCTTGATCGATATTATCATAAGCAGAAAAAAAGAAGGTAATCTGTCATAAAATAGAGTAAATTGTATGGATATGCAAAAACGGGATAAATATTTTCTGGGAAATTGTCAAAAAAGGGAGGTTTGTCTACTTAAAGACAAGCCTCCTTTTATTCAAATCTTTTTACTGTCTGTTTCAGCGTATTCTAGTCTTTTATCGGTTAATGACCAGCCTGTCTTAAGGCCGAGGATAAACCAAACAAGTGCAATACCGCCGATGGCAAATATCGTATCTCCGATTACTCTCATCCAAACGAAAAAGTGGACGATATCCCGTGACAAAAATTCGGCTGACCTTGCATACCACATACCATTTTGGACGCTAGCCCATGTCTGCATAAGTCCAATCGGTAAAAGACTGAGCAGGACCATTAAGGCTAATCCAATATTGATCGCCCAAAAGGAAAATTTAAGTGAGCCTGTTTTCCAGCCTCGCTTGACAGTTAAACCACGTAAACAGAAAAGCATGAGTCCAATTCCAAGCATCCCGTAAACACCAAATAATGCAGTATGGCCATGAACAGAAGTTGTATTAAGTCCCTGCATATAATAAAGCGAAATAGGCGGGTTAATAAAGAAGCCAAATAGTCCTGCACCGACTAAATTCCAAAACGAAACGGCGATAAAGAAATAAATAGGCCACCTGTATTCAGAAACCCATTTTCGCGCACGGCTCCGAGTAAGATTTTCATATGCCTCAAATCCAATGAATACAAGAGGAACAACTTCTAAAGCACTAAATGTAGCTCCAAAAGCAAGAACTCCCATTGCTGTACCACTGAAATATAAATGGTGGAAGGTACCAATGATACCCCCAAACAAGAAGATGATAGTTGAAAATAGAACAGAAGATGTGGCAGTTCGAATTTCTAATAGCCCCATTCTGGTAAATAAGAAGGCCATAACAACGGTTGCAAATACCTCGAAAAAGCCCTCAACCCATAAATGAACAACCCACCAGCGCCAATATTCGGCAATCGCAAGATTACTATGCTGTCCCCACATTAAACCAGGAATATAGAAAACAGGTATGGCAGTTGCTGCAAGTAAAAATAAAGCAAGCAGGTGGCGGCTTTCTTTTAAATTTTTAAATGCTGGCCAAATGGAACGTGTTAAAAGATATAGCCATAAGAATAATCCAACGGTTAGGAAAACCTGCCAGAATCTCCCAATATCTGTATATTCATACCCTTGGTGTCCAAACCAGAAATTTGTATCTAAATCCATGTTTTGTCTTGTGGCAAGCATTTGTCCAACTAAAGATCCCACAACAATAATTAATAAACAGATGAATAAAAAATTAACTCCAAGGCGCTGTAATTTTGGCTCATATCCGGAAACAGCAGGGGCAATAAACAACCCAGTTGCAAGCCATGCTGTCGCAATCCAAAAAATTCCTAACTGCGTATGCCATGATCTTGTAACTGAATATGGAATCCATTGATCAATCGGAATTCCGTAAAAACTGCTTCCTTCGACTTGATAATGTGCCGTTATAGCTCCCAGTCCAACTTGGACAATCCATAATGCTGCGACAACCCAAAAGTATTTCAGTGTTGCTTTCATGGAAGGAGTAGGAGATAAAGCCAACAATGGATCCTTTTCAGGATATGTTTCATCCCCTTCTTCATGATGTCTTTGTCGTGCATAGTACCAAGCTAGGGCACCAATTCCTCCAAGAAGGAGTACAAAGCTGACCACTGACCAAATCACCATTTCACCTGTAGGATGGTTGTTGATTAATGATTCATTTGGAAAGTTATTGGTATAGGTAACCGTATCCCCAGGCCGATTTGTTTCGGTTGCCCATGTTGCCCACCAAATAAAGCTAATAAATGTTTGAAGGCGGGCGGGATCTTTAATGACATTCTTTGGCATGGCATAAGTGTCACGCAACTTATCAAATTTAGGATCATCAGAAAATAAGGATGAATAATATTGCCCGATATTTTTAATTGCATCAGCACGTAAAGGAGTAACCACGATTTCCTTTGTTTCTGCATTAAATGTATTTTTACGTATTTCTTTTTTCAGCCTTTCCCTGAGTGCTGCTTTTGTTTCATCGTCGAGTGCTGAGAATTTTTTCTTGTGATCTTTCATCGCCCAACTATTTAACATCCACATGGATTCACGGTGAAGCCAATCAGCTGTCCAGTCTGGAGCAACATAGGCCCCGTGCCCCCAAATACTTCCTAGCTCTTGTCCACCAATAGATTGCCAAACATTTTGTCCGGTTTCAATATCTGTTTTTGTAAATACAACGGTTCCATCTGTTGTTACAACCTGCTTTGGAATGGGCGGCTCAGTATAGAAGAGGCGTCCCCCATAATATCCAAGGATGGCAAATGATACTACGAATACAATTCCTAGGCTAATCCATAGCCGTTTATAACGCATAAATACACACCTCCATTTGTTTTTTTGGCAAAAGATATTCTGTAAATTTCATTTAAATGAAAATCACTAACCTTTATAGTCCCCTTCGTGTTCCAAAAATATTCAAACAAAGTATAAAAATGGAAAATAAGATAATGAGTGTAATACCTTTTCAAAAAGAGGAAAAGCTTATGTAGAATCTTGATGCTGGAGAATTTCAATAGGTAGAA
>DATFAH010000039.1:0-2320 GCA_035254805.1 Caryophanales bacterium
GATATCGTAATTTTTTAATCATTATTCAAGAGTTGTTTGTAACTTAAATGACCAAAAAAAGGGTGAAAATCCAGAAGATTTTACACCCAGTTTCTACAGTATTATGATGCTTTGCTTTCAGTTACTGTTGACCCTTTTTTCCCAAATAATGTTTCCATTACGGGATTGTTTCTTTCTTTTGCACGATTTACAAAGATTGGGTTTAAGATTACAAGAACAAGGATATTTACACTAAGTCCCCAGAATCCTTCATATGCACCAAAGGATTGGTGGAAGATATACTGAGCAGCAACAACTACCATACCTGCAACGAAGCCTGAAAGTGCTGCTTCTCTGGAAAGATTTCTCCAGTATAAGCTGAAAACAATAGCTGGGAAAATTTGAACAATACCAGATACACCCATTAATTGTAGAGAAATAAGTGCAGTTGGGAATAGTAAACCAAACAATAATGCAAGACCAATAACCACGAATACCATATAACGAGTAACTGTTGTCATTGTTGTTCCTGATGCCTTTGGATTAATCACATCACGGTAGATGTTATTAGCAAATAAACTTGATGCACCGATTGCCATGATTGAACATGGTACTAATGATGCTAAAGCAATGGTTGAATATGCCAAACCTTGCATTGTACCGCCATAAGACATATGGATTAATTCTAAGAAAGCAAAACGTGGATCGGTTCCTTCTGGAATGACTAAGAATGCAGTAATACCTAAGAATGTAACAAGCATTAACACAATGTTATAGAATGGGAGAACAATAGCATTTTTTCTTAATGATTCGCCACTCTTCGAACTAAAGATACCTGTTGCTGTATGTGGCCACATAAATAATGCCATTGCTGAAATTAAAGCGGCTGTTGAGAACCACAGCGTCCCTTTTGGACCTGAAGTTGGTAATGTAAGCATTTGAGGTGCTTTATGAACAGTTGCTTGCATCATACTGCCCCAGCTGCCAAAGTGAATCATTGGAAGCGAAACTACCATGTACAACATGATTACCCATACTAAAATATCCTTAATAATAGCAGTATAAGTAGGTGCCTTAATTCCGCTAAAGAAAGTATAGAATGCAACAAGTAGGAAGGATACAATAACAACAAATGTAACATTGATGTAACCTGTACCAGCAACTTCTAACGTATCCTGGATACCACTTAATTGTAAATCAATGTATGGAATCAGCATAAGGACACCAGTGATAGCAACTAATACAGAGAATAATTTACTATCGAAACGACCCTTAATATAGTCGGCTAGTGTAGTGAATTTATGTTCCTTACCAACCTTCCAAATTTTTGGTAAGAAGAAGTATGCGAGTGGATATGCTAATACAACATATGGTGTTGCAAAGAATGCAATACTTCCACCTTTAAAAGCAGAACTTGTTAAACCTAAGAATGTATAGGCTGTATATACGTCAGCACCAATTAAAAACCAAACGAATAAGGCTCCTAAACGACGCCCACCAACAGACCATTCTTCAACAGAACTCCGTGATTGTTTGTTTCGGCCTACCATAAAACCAATAAAGATAACAGATAAAACAATGATTGAAGTAACAATGAGAGCGGTTAAATTTCCCTTCATGCTTCAAATGCCCCCCTTGACTTCTGAATTAAGTATATAATCCATGTAAAAATAGGTGTAAGAATCATCCATAGTAACAGCCAAAAATGAAATAATGGAAAGCCTAGAACAAATGGATGGATCTTATTAACTAAAGGTAACGCTACCAATTGAGCGATGAAAGGAATTAAAACTAATAAAAATATAACTGCCTTCAAATAAATTACCTCCTCCTGAATACGTTTTCATTTCCTGAACTTGATTATAACAGGCAATTTTTGAAGGTAATGAAATTTTACGTAAGATGTACAAATGTCTTTCTAAGATGTCATAATTCGATTCTTAAGCGCAAATCTTTTACATAATTTCGACTAACAGGCACTTCTGATTGCTCAGAATCATGCATGATAAGATTATAAGACCCATTAAACCATGCCCGTAATTCTTTAATATGTTCCAAATTAACTAAATAGCTTTTATGAGTCCGAAAGAAGGAAAAAGGTTGTAGTTTTTCAAAAAGCTCATTAAGCGTAAACAGCGCGTTAATTTTTTCACTTCTTGTATGGATAATGACTTCACGCCCTTGTTTTTCGATAAAATAAATATCTTTAGGCTGCAAATAGATAAAACCATTTTCCGTTTCAATCGCCAATTTACTTTTCGTTTGACCGCCTTTTAATTCATTTTCTTTTAATATATTTGTATATGTTTCAAATACTTGAATAAGGTCTTCTTGATCATAG
>DATFAH010000040.1:0-6847 GCA_035254805.1 Caryophanales bacterium
CCGCCGATAGAAGTGCAATTTTCGCCGATAGAAGCTGTTTTTTCGCCGATATAATTAAAATTTTTAAAAAATCTAGTAAGAAATCCTATTATTTATCGTGAATATATCCTTAACTTGAAAGGGAGTGAAGTATTTGATCGAAAAAAACAGACATTTCCATTAAAAATATTGATTTTAGAGGCATTGTTGCGGCGACTCACTAAAAATCGTGTCAAGCGCCCATAAATTTTCAAGGATCTATTCATTAATCCTTTAGTGCTTTAAAAAGGTTAAACATTTCTAAAAGCCGAAAAACCATATGAATCATTGATCCATACGGCTTTTCATTTGTTGTAATATTTTTTTCTCTAATCTTGACACCTGTACTTGGGAAATTCCTAGCCGGAGTGCTACTTCAGACTGCGTTTGGTCTTTATAATAGCGTAAATAAACGATAAGTCTTTCCCTTTCATCTAATTCAAGAATGGCTTCTTTTAACGCAAGTTTATCAAACCATTTTCCGTCATTGCCATCATCTATTTGATCTAATAAAGTGATGGGGTCTCCATCATTCTCATAGACCGTTTCATGGATAGATGAAGGGGTTCTGCTAGCTTCTTGCGCAAGGATAATATCCTCAGGAGAAAGACTAAGATGTGCTGATAATTCATTTACAGTTGGAATTCTTCCAAGAACTTTCGATAATTCATCCTTTGCTCTTCTGATTCGATTCCCCATTTCTTTAAGGGACCGACTGACCTTGACTGTTCCATCATCCCGAATAAACCTTTGAATTTCACCAATAATCATTGGAACAGCATACGTGGAAAATTTAACATCATACGATAAATCAAACTTATCAACCGATTTTAATAAACCAATACAACCAATTTGAAAAAGATCATCAGGATCATATCCCCTATTTAGAAAGCGTTGAACGACTGACCAGACGAGACGCATATTTTTCTCTACAATTAAGTCTCTTGATCCTTGACAACCATTCTGGCTTTTTTTGATAAGATCCTTAACCTCATGATCCTTTAAAAAGGTTTGATTTTTATTATTTTTGACCTCCACATCCATAGGCAAAAGTCTCCTTAATTGCACAGCATTTTATGATTTTGTAAATGCTTTCGTAATCGGATTTCTGTTCCACTGCCTGGCTGTGAATGAACCTCTACCTCATCCATGAAATTCTCCATGATGGTAAAACCCATTCCGGATCGTTCTAAATCCGGCTTCGTTGTAAATAATGGCTGACGAGCTTCTTCCACATCTTCTATTCCAATCCCTACATCCTTTATAATCATTTCAATTAAATGATCCTCAATGGATACCGTTATATATACTAGACCATTTGGATCATTATCATAGCCATGAATAATTGCATTGGTTACAGCCTCTGAAACAACTGTTTTAATCTCTGTCAATTCGTCCATCGTCGGGTCAAGCTGAGCGATAAATGCTGCTACGGTCACACGAGCAAATGATTCATTTTGACTTAAAGCACTAAATTGAAGATTCATCACATTTTTCATTGTTACGCAACCCCCAATCTTTGCAATGCAAATTCTTCTGTCGGTTCTAAATACATTATTTTAAATAAACCCGACATATCGAATAATCTTTGGATTGCAGGGGAAATTGCACATACGACCATTTCGCCATGTACTTGTTTAATCTGTTTATATCTCCCCAATATAACCCCGAGTCCAGAGCTATCCATGAAAGACAAATGTTCTAGATTCAAGATAATATGACGAACATTATTCCTGATAATTGCATTCGAGGCTTCTTCACGAAGCTCATCAGCTGTATGATGATCCAATTCTCCGCTTAATCGAATACATAAAATTTCATGTTTAATTTCCATCTCCATAGTAAGACTCACTATCTTTAGTCCTCCTTAATCTGGTATAGTGAGTCAATTCGCTGCGGAGTATAATTTATCCTTCCATAAAGACAAAACTAGTGGTATTTCGCTAAAAATAGCTTCATATATCAATGTTTCGACACGCTCTATAAAATCGGTTACCTTCCTGCTTTCGTGAACATTCCAAATGCACGTTTATAAAGCGTCCACCAACCGGCTTCCGCAACATCATTCTTTGCCACTAGCGGGCTTTCAAGGACTACCTTTTCACCGTTAATAAATTTAATTGTTCCGACTTGATTGCCCTTATGAATTGGTGCGTTCAAATTCTTTTGAAAAATAATCTTTCGTTGGATATTTCTGACCTTTTCACCTTTTTTGGTCAATAAAGAAAGTGGTTCACTTGTTACAGCTCCAACGTTTTTTACTGCTCCTTTACTTACATGTACTTCCCCCACAGATTGGTTTCTTTTAAACATAGGGTGGGTTTGATATTGACTAAACGCATAATCAAGCATTTTCGTAACCTGTGCATTTCTCTCCTTTGAAGTTGGCGCACCAAATACAACCGCAATAACACGCATCCCGTTTTTCTCTGCAGTTGCTGTCAAACAATATTTTGCTTCTGCAGTAAAACCAGTTTTTAATCCATCTACACCTGGATAAAAACGAACCAATTTATTTGTATTTACTAACCAGAATTTTTTGTCGGTATTTTCTCGCAAATAGGATTCATACATCCCTGTAAATTTTGTAATATCTTCATATTTTAAAAGCTCTTTCGCAATGATGGCCATATCAGATGCAGTGCTGTAGTGACCGCCAACTGGCAGACCTGTTGTGTTTTTAAAAAATGTATTCTTAAGGCCAAGCTTCTTGGCTTTATCATTCATCATTTGGACAAAGGCATCCTCAGAGCCGCCAATACGCTCAGCCATTGCAACAGAGGCATCATTCCCTGAACCAATGGCAATTCCTCTTAACATTTCCTTTGTGGTCATTTCTTCCCCTGGTTCTAGAAAAATTTGCGATCCACCCATTGATGCAGCATATTCACTTGTACGAATCTTTTCATCCCAGGTTAGCTTTCCTTTATCAATTGCTTCCATAATTAACAGCATGGTCATAATTTTTGTCATACTTGCTGGTGGAAGCTTTACATTACTGTTCTTTTCATACAAGACATTCCCTGTATCCCGCTCAATCAAAATGGCTGATTTTACATTATTGACGAGCTCAGCGCTACTTTTTTCCTCTTTAGCAAAGGCAGATGGCAGCCATACAGAGTAAAGCAAACAAGATATCATTAATAATGAGACAATTCGTTTCATTTACATAACCCTCCATTCTTAATAGTCACCATTTTTTCCAAAAACATTACTTTTATACAATTATTCCCGTTTGTTTTAAGAAACAAAAGCGCAAGCGCCTTGAACATCGACGTACAAACTGAAGGGGCTCAGGCTCGAGATAAAGGAAACACAATGAGGCGATTACGAATTGATGTTGACTTATCGTAGGGAGAAGGCTCGAAGTACGCTAGTCGATAGGCCGCTTGCGCTAGACGTTAATAAACTTAATTAAAAGTTATCAACAGGTTAGTATTTTATAATTTCCTAAAACAAAAAAAAGAAGCTCAGGATAAGCATCCTGAAACTTCGATTAGTTGGTGATCTCTTCATAAATAAGAGTTGGTGGTTCTATTTTGGCAGAGGTCAATTTTATGTTTTCATAAAGTTTATCTTTTATTGCCTGAATATCTTCAAAATTACTATAAATGGTGACTAATGATTCACCCTTCTTTACTGTATCGCCAATCTTCTTCCTTAAAACAAGACCTACGGCTAAATCGATGACAGATTCTTTTGTTGCTCTTCCAGCTCCAAGGAGCATCGCTGCAGTTCCTACTTCATCTGCAACAATCTCAGAAACGTAGCCATCTTCTTTAGATGCCAATTCCAAAATATATTTAGCTTGTTTAAGCTTTGAAGGATCATCCACAATCGATGCATCTCCGCCTTGTGAGCTTAAAAATACCTTTAACTTTGCAAGGGCGCTGCCATCTTGAATAGCATTCTCAAGCATTTGGCGTGCTTCTTCAATCGTAGCTGCTTTTTCCGCTAATAGGACCATATTGCTGCCAAGTGTTAAACAAAGTTCTGTTAAATCTTCTGGTCCTTCGCCCTTAAGTGTATCAATCGCTTCTTTAACCTCTAATGCATTCCCTATTGCAAACCCAAGCGGCTGGCTCATATCGGAAATAATCGCCATTGTTTTTCTGCCAACATTATTTCCAATTCGAACCATTGCTTTTGCCAATTCCCGTGAATCATCAAGTGTTTTCATAAATGCTCCTGCACCTGTTTTCACATCAAGAACAATGGCATCAGCACCTGCTGCAATTTTTTTGCTCATAATGGAACTGGCAATTAGAGGAATGCTATCAACAGTTGCAGTTACATCCCTTAATGCGTACAGCTTTTTATCAGCCGGTGTTAAATTTCCGCTTTGGCCAATAACAGCAATTTTATTTTGGTTCACCAGTTTGATAAACTCATCATTCTCTATTTCAACATGGAAACCGTCAACAGATTCCAATTTATCAATGGTACCTCCAGTATGTCCTAATCCACGTCCCGACATTTTTGCTACTGGAACCCCCACAGCAGCAACGAGTGGGCCAAGGACAAGTGTGGTTGTATCCCCTACTCCACCGGTTGAATGCTTATCTACTTTCTTTCCATTGATTTGCGATAAATCAATCTGATCACCTGATTCAACCATTGCCATCGTGAGGTTGGCTCGCTCTAGTTCTGTCATCCCTTGATAAAAAATAGCCATTGTTAGTGCACTTATTTGGTAATCAGGTATGGAGCCATCTGTGTATCCTTGAATAATAAAATCAATTTCTTCTTTTGATAATTCATTTCCGTCACGTTTTTTTTCGATTAAATCTACCATTCTCATCCGTTATCACCACTTATGCCTGAAAAATTTTCGACTAATTCTTTTACATATAAAAGAAAATTCGCTTTCACTTTTTCTGTAGTTTCCATTACTTCATCATGGGTTAACGGCTGGTCAAGTATTCCTGCAGCCATATTCGAAATACAAGAAATCCCAAGTACAGATAGCCCACTATGGCGCGCTACAATTACTTCCGGGACCGTTGACATACCGACAGCATCACCGCCCAAAGCACGAAGCATTCTTATTTCAGCTGGGGTTTCATAGGAAGGCCCTGTATTACCAACATACACGCCTTCTTTGACAACAATATTTAAACGAGAAGCAATTTTCTTTGCTGTGTTTCTTAACTCTTTTGAGTATGCCTCAGACATATCCGGGAATCTGGCACCTAAGCGGGCGTCATTTTTGCCCATTAATGGGTTGGAACCCATATTATTAATATGGTCGGTTATAAGCATTAAGTCTCCAGGTGAAAAAGTTTCGTTAATTCCTCCAGCAGCATTTGTAACAATTAATGTTTCAATACCAAGTTCTTTCATCACACGAACTGGAAAAGTCACTTGATCAAAATGATATCCTTCATAAAAATGAAACCGCCCTTGCATAGCTACAACAGGAGTGTCATTTAGTTCACCAAATACAAGTTGTCCTGCATGTCCTTCAACTGTTGACACCGGAAAATCCGGGATTTCCTCATACGGAATTTTTGTAGGATTCACAATTTCATCAGCTAAAACTCCAAGACCTGAGCCTAAAATAAGTCCAAGCTTTGGTGTCATTTGAAATTTACTTTTTATAAACTGAACTGCATTTTGAATTTTTACAAAATCCATTTTCATCCCCCATTATATTAATTCTTTCAAAAAACTCTCACCATAATTCGGCATCAATACATTAAAGTTTTCAGCCACTGTTGCACCTAAATCCGCAAATGTTTTTCGGATTGGAAGTTCTTTGCCTTCCTTCATTTTTGGTGAATAAACAAGTAATGGCACATATTCACGGGTATGATCGGTTCCTGGATGGATTGGGTCATTCCCGTGATCAGCCGTAATCATTAGCAAATCATCTTCATTCATTTTCGCAAAAACTTCAGGCAAGCGAGCATCAAATTCTTCTAGCGCATTTCCGTAGCCAATTGGATCCCGACGATGTCCATACAATGCATCAAAATCAACTAAATTTACAAAACTAATTCCTGTAAAATTCATATCAAACGTTTCGATAAGTTTATCCATTCCATCCATGTTCGAAACGGTTCGAAGCGATTTAGTTACACCCTCTCCATCGTAAATATCATAGATTTTTCCAATTGCAATACAATCAAACCCAGAGTCTTTCAATTCATTCATCACCGTACGATCAAAAGGCTTTAAAGCATAGTCATGCCGGTTTGGAGTTCGCTTAAAGTTACCTGTTTCACCTATAAATGGACGAGCTATCACTCGGCCAACCATATATTTTTCATCTAATGTTAATTCCCGTGCTATTTTACAGATGTTATACAACTCTTCAAGCGGAACAATTTCTTCATGTGCTGCTATTTGAAGAACAGAATCAGCAGATGTATAAACAATCAATGCTCCAGTTTTCATATGTTCTTCGCCAAGTTCATCAAGGATTTCTGTTCCACTGGCAGGCTTATTTCCAATAATCTTTCGGCCAGTACGTTTTTCTAATTCGGATACAAGCTCTTCTGGAAAGCCATCTGGAAAAACCTGAAATGGAGTTTGAATATGCAAACCCATGATTTCCCAGTGTCCAGTCATTGTATCTTTCCCATTGGAAGCTTCTTGCATTTTAGTATAAAAGCCAAGCGGCTTTTCTGCTTTTTCAATTCCTTTTATCTCTCGGATATTACTTAAGCCCAATTTTGCGATATTTGGCATTTTGAGTCCGCCCATTCTTTCTGCAATATGACCAAAAGTGTCTGAACCCTTATCACCAAATTTTTCAGCATCTGGAGCTTCCCCAATACCAACCGAATCCATCACAATTAAAAAAATACGCTTATATTTATTTAAA
>DATFAH010000041.1:0-3802 GCA_035254805.1 Caryophanales bacterium
TTTTAAGTGTACATAAATAAGCCTTCCATTGTATATGGAAGGCTTATTATAGGAAACTACTATTACAAAGAAGTGATTCTTATTAGATTACTTTCGCCTTTAAAGGTTTTCCCTGAAAATTGGCTATTGTAAAGATCGGCATAGAAACCGCCTTTAGCAAGCAAATCTCTATGATTGCCCATTTCGATAATTTTACCTTTGTTCATTACCAGAATTAGTTCTGCATCACGGATAGTGGATAGTCGGTGTGCAATTACAAAACTTGTTCGGCCTTCCATCAGATTGGACATGGCTTTTTGAATTAATACTTCTGTTCTTGTATCAACACTGCTTGTAGCTTCATCAAGGATCAATATAGTTGGGTCAGCAAGAATGGCACGTGCGATCGTAAGCAACTGCTTTTGTCCTTGAGAAATATTTGTTGCTTCTTCATTTAAGATTGTATTGTATCCATCTGGCAGTGTTCTGATAAAATGATCGGCATGAGCTGCTTTTGCGGCAATGACGATTTCCTCCATCGTGGCCCCTTGTTTAGCATAAGCAATATTGTCTTTAATTGTACCGTTAAAGAGCCATGTATCTTGCAGCACCATGCCAAACATTTTGCGCAGTTCGTTGCGTTTAATATCTCTGATATCAACATTGTCGATGCTAATTTTACCAGCGTTTATTTCATAGAAGCGCATTAGTAAGTTAACAAGTGTCGTTTTACCTGCTCCAGTAGGACCAACAATGGCAATCGTATGTCCTGGTTTTACATTAAGGTTCATATCTTCAATAAGCGGAACCTCTTCTTTGTACCGGAAATCGACATGCTCGAATGTTACTTCCCCTTTAGGGAATTCGATTACTTTTGAATCAGAACGATCTTGAATTTCTTCTGATTCATCGAGAATTTCAAATACACGTTCAGCACAAGCAACAGTGGACTGAATAACATTGGCAATTTGTGCAGTTTGCGCTATCGGCATTGTAAAGGATCTAGAGTATTGAATAAAGGCTAGGATATCCCCTAAACCTAAAATATTCTTGGTGATCCACATACCACCAACGATACAAATACCAACATATCCTAAATTACTGATGAAATTCATGAATGGGAACATCATTCCGGAGATAAATTGCGCCTTCCATCCAGAACTATAAAGGTCTTTATTGATCATTTCAAAGCGCTCAATTGAATCTTTTTCCCGTCCAAATGCTTTAACAATTTTATGTCCCGTATACATTTCTTCAACATGCCCGCTTAAATCTCCTAATGCTTTTTGTTGTGTGGCAAAGTATTTCTGAGATTTTTTAGCAATCATTGCAGTTGATACAATATACAATGGCAATGTTGCTAGCACGATCAATGTTAGGATAGGGCTGATTGTCAGCATCATAATAATGTAACCAATAATCGTTATGACTGAAGTAATGATTTGTGTCAAGCTTTGCTGCAGAGTATTCGCTACAGTATCGAGATCATTCGTAACACGGCTTAAAATATCACCATGTGGGTGATTATCAAAAAATTTCAGCGGTAATTTGGCAAGTTTTTGATCAACCTCTCTACGGAGGTCACGAACCGTTTTCTGTGCGACTCCAGACATTACTAAGCCCATAATTAAGCTAAAGATGGCACTTATTACATACATACCTAATAACATTAAGGCGATCTGCCCAATATAACGGAAATCATATTTTCCATTTGTTTCTTTAATTGCTCTTATTGCCCCATCAATTTGTTTCTGAGTTAATTTGACATTTTTTACATTAGATTGTCCTTCTGTCGACATATTTTTGTTTAAATCAAGCATCTTACGAACTATTTCAGCCTTTTGGTCTGCATCCTTTACAGTACTCAGCATTGGCAGTTTCATAAACTCTTGTATGGCTTTAGCCGTTTCCGGGTTTACCTGTTGTTGCGGTGTGGAAGTATTAGCATTTGGTGGTTTCTGCTGTTTCATCTTCTCATTTACCTCTTCAACAACTTTTTCCTGTGCATCAGACATTTTCTCCAGCATCATTTTTGCCATATACCCATCCTGTAATTTGTTCATGGCTTTGCTCATGATTTTAGGAGCGGCGATCGTAAAGGATGTACTTGCAATAGCAAACACTAAAACAATAATTAAATTTAATGTATGTGGTTTTAAATATTTGATAAGCCTTTTCAGTGTTCCTTTAAAGTCTTTGGCTTTTTGTACCGGTGCACCAAAGTGACCGCCACTACCAAAGCCGCCACCGCCACCTTGCCCTTTATTTTTCCCACCACTTTGACTTTTTCCTTGTTCACTCATGCAATCTCCTCCTCAGACAGTTGTGAGGAAACAATTTCCTGGTATACCTGGCATGTATCTAACAGATCTTTATGTGTACCAATCCCAGCAATCTGACCTTCATTAAGAACAATGATTCGATCTGCATCCATAACCGTTCCAACTCGTTGTGCAACAATAATGACAGTAGCATCTGTTATTTCATGCTTGAGAGCTGCCCGTAAGCGTGCGTCTGTTTGAAAATCCAAGGCTGAAAAACTGTCATCAAAAACGTATACCTCGGGTTTTCTAACAAGCGCCCGAGCAATAGATAGTCTCTGTTTTTGTCCCCCGGAAACGTTTGTGCCACCTTGCGAAATTTCGTGTTCAAAGCCCGCGTCCATGTTTTCAATAAATTCAGTTGCTTGGGCAATGTCAGCTGCATGTCTAATATCCGCTTCTTTAGCTTTCACATTACCAAATTGGATGTTTTCACTTATAGTTCCTGAAAAAAGGACTGCTTTTTGAGGTACAAATCCAATTTTGGCGCGAAGAGTCTCCTGGGACATTTCCCTCACATCAACACCGTCAATGAGAATGCTGCCACTATCTACATCATAGAATCTTGGAATCAAATTAATTAACGTAGACTTTCCTGCACCTGTGCTTCCGATAATTGCCGTTACTTCACCAGGACTTGCTGCAAAGGAAATGTCCCGTAATGCAGGTTGTTCAGCTCCATGGTATGAAAAAGTAACATTCTTAAATTCTACATAGCCTTTTTGTGTGAACGTTTCTTTACCGTTTCCTTTATCGGTTATTCCCGGAAGTGTCTCAAGAACCTCATTAATTCTAACTGCAGCAGCCTGAGCACGAGGAACCATGATAAACATCAAGGAAAGCATCAGCATGGAGAACATGATCTGCATCGCATATTGGGTGAATGCAGCCAGCGCCCCTAGGTCCATATCTCCCTTACTGATAAAGATGCCACCGAACCATAATACCGCTAGTGACGTAAAGTTCATAACCAGCATGATCGATGGCATCATGAAAGCCATAATTTTATTCACTTTAATATAGTTATCTGTGAGATCAATATTTGCATCTTCAAAACGCTTTTCCTCATGTCTAACCATATTAAATGCTCTAATAACACGAATACCAATCAGCTTTTCTCGTAAAACAAGATTGATTCTATCAATCTTCCCTTGTATTTTTCTAAAGAGTGGCATCATACGGGACGCAATGAGTGCAATGACCCCGCCTAAAACAGGGATAGCAATTGCCAGTACCCATGTAAGCTGCCGGTCTTCACGTAACGCCATGATAATACCACCAATGGCCATCATCGGAGCACTGACCATCATGCGCATCATCATAATTAAAACCATTTGCACTTGGTTAATATCGTTGGTTGTTCTAGTAATAAGTGTGGAAGTGCCAAACTTATCAATCTCATGTAATGAATAGTTTTCAACTCGTTTAAAAACTTTGCTTCTAAGAATGGTTCCAAAGCCTATTGCGGTTTTTGCAGATAAGAAACTAGCAATAATGGCACA
>DATFAH010000042.1:0-3833 GCA_035254805.1 Caryophanales bacterium
AGCAGTGCCAAAACTTTTCGATCAAAAAGGTCCTCATTCTGTAATTGATGTTTTCCCTCAATATAGCTATCTAATGCTTTTTGCATTTGAAAAAGTTTTTGAAGTTGCATTGGTTTATCATCCTTTCATTACACTAAATTAACCAAGAGAAGCAATTCCACAGCAGCAAGGAGAGGAAAACCTAGCTTAAAAGCTAAATGCTTTGTTTTGTGGTGAAAAAGCCGCATTCCTAAAGTAGTTCCAAATGCGCCACCAAACATAGCTGTTAGCCATAATGTTCTCTCACTAATCCGATATTTATGATTGAGCGCTCTATTTTTATCTACCCACATTAAAATCAGCCCAATCAAATTCATTAAAATATAAACCACTAATATCATTTCTTCCCACCCCATACACAAAAGCCATCCTCAGATCGTGAGAATGGCTTTAAAATGATTACTTATTGTATTGTTGTTTTGCAACGTTAGCTAATTCAGCAAATGCGTTTGCATCACTAACAGCTAAGTCAGCAAGCATTTTGCGGTTTACTTCGATACCTGCAAGCTTTAGGCCATGCATTAAACGGCTGTAAGAAAGACCATTCATGCGTGCTGCTGCATTGATACGAGTAATCCAAAGTTTGCGGAAGTCGCGTTTTTTCTGGCGACGGTCACGGAATGCATACATTAATGATTTCATAACCTGTTGGTTAGCAACTTTATATAATGTATGTTTTGAACCGAAATAACCTTTAGCTAATTTAAGAATTTTTTTACGACGTTTGCGAGTAACGGTACCGCCTTTTACACGTGGCATGTAATTTCCCTCCTATATAAATCGATCATTCGCGATTACTTAATGTTAGATAACATGTGACGAATACGTTTGAAATCACCTTTAGAAATCATTGCTGATTTACGAAGTTTACGTTTTGCTTTTGTAGATTTGTTAGCAAATAAGTGGCTTGTATAAGCGTGATCGCGCTTTAGTCTACCAGAACCAGTTCTTTTAACACGCTTTGCAGCGCCGCGGTGTGTTTTCATTTTTGGCATTTTGGAATTCCTCCCTATTACTTGTCGTTTTTAGGTGCTAAAACGAGGAACATGCTCCGGCCGTCCATTTTAGGATGCGACTCGATGGTAGCAACTTCCTTGCACGCTTCAGCAAAACGGTCTAAAACACGTTGACCGATTTCTTTATGAGTAATCGCACGTCCTTTGAATCGGATGGATGCTTTTACCTTGTCACCTTTTTCAAGGAATTTGATTGCATTACGAAGCTTTGTATTAAAGTCATGTTCATCAATCGTTGGGCTTAGACGAACTTCTTTAGTAGTGATAATTTTTTGATTCTTACGTGCTTCTTTCTCTTTCTTCTGTTGCTCAAACTTAAATTTACCGTAGTCCATAATACGTCCTACTGGTGGTTTCGCATTTGGTGCAACTAGAACTAGATCAAGATTAACGCGCGCTGCAATTTCAAGCGCTTCGTTTTTAGACTTAATTCCCAACTGCTCGCCATTTTGATCGATTAGACGAATTTCGCGAGCGCGAATGCCCTCGTTTAACAACATATCTTTGCTAATAATTAGCCACCTCCAAGGTTTAATTACAAATACAACGTTTGGATCAAGAATTTCTCTGGCGCTTACGTTAAATTGGCATTAGTTTTTTAATACACAAACAAAAAAGTGCGGGCTTAGTCACCCACACTTTACGAAACATTAATAATGATTCAAATTCGTTCACGTAAAACCTGCCAACAACTAATTGCGTCAACCAGGTGAGAAGCGGGTGCTTCTTCTTTTCCCAAAAAATCATATTCAATTTTCACCTTAGTAACTATATCACAATCAAAGAGCCAATGTCAAACAAACAATTAATATGACAACAAATTGTATTCTAACAAAAGCTTAACTACTTTTCAACCATTTTTTTAATGAATATCTTTTTTCACTTCATCTTTTAATAATGAAAGGAAGTTGGCAAATGGAACTGTTTCAGAATTCTGTTCCCCGTATTTACGGACATTTACGGCATTTTCTGCTACTTCCTTATCCCCCACTACAAGCATGTAAGGGATCTTTTGCATTTGTGCTTCACGAATCTTATAGCCAATCTTTTCATCACGGCTATCTAATTCAACACGGAAACCTGCTTTTTTCAACTCTTCCTGAACTTGTTTGGCATAATCATAGTGCACGTTTGGTGAAACAGGAATCACCTGTACTTGAACTGGTGCGAGCCATGTAGGGAATGCCCCTTTATATTCCTCAATGAGGTACGCAACAAAACGTTCCATTGTCGAAACGACACCACGGTGGATCATAACTGTGCGGTGATGTTTACCGTCTTCCGCAATATATGTTAAGTCGAATTTTTCAGGCAGCAAGAAGTCTAGTTGAACAGTGGAAAGTGTTTCGTCCTTGCCAAGTGCAGTTCTTACTTGCACATCAAGCTTTGGACCATAGAAGGCAGCTTCCCCTTCTGCTTCAAAATAATCAACACCAAGTTCATCCATAGCTTCCTTCAACATGGTTTGAGCTTTCTCCCACATTGCATCATCATCAAAATATTTCTCTTTATCTTGTGGGTCACGGTAGGAAAGTCGGAAAGTGTAATCATTAATATTAAAATCTTTATACACATCAAGAACTAAACGAACCACCCGCATGAATTCTTCCTTGATTTGATCAGGGCGGACAAACAGATGGGCATCATTTAAAGTCATTCCACGTACACGCTGTAAGCCTGATAATGCTCCAGACATTTCATAACGGTGCATTGTACCAAGTTCAGCAATACGGATTGGCAGCTCACGATAACTATGAGGGCTATTTTTATAAATCATAATATGATGTGGACAGTTCATTGGGCGAAGCACCAACTGTTCGTTATCCATTTCCATTGGCGGGAACATATCCTCTTGGTAGTGATCCCAGTGACCAGAAGTTTTATACAAGTCAACACTGCCCATAACCGGAGTGTAGACGTGATCATAGCCAAGACTTACTTCTTTATCAACAATATAACGCTCAATGATGCGTCTAATTGTGGCACCTTTTGGAAGCCAAACAGGCAAGCCTTGTCCAATTATTTGGATATTTGAAAATAAGCTAAGTTCCTTCCCAATTTTACGATGATCACGTTCTTTTGCTTCTTCCAATAAGCGGAGATGTTCTGCCAAATCTTCCTTCTTGAAGAAGGCTGTTCCGTAAATACGCTGTAGCATCTTATTATCGCTGTTACCACGCCAATATGCACCAGCAATGCTTAACAGTTTAAATTCCTTAATTTTTCCTGTAGAAGGTACATGAACCCCACGGCAAAGATCGAAAAATTCGCCTTGTTCATAGATTGTCACTGTTTCTTCATCAGGAATTGCCTCAATTAGTTCAAGTTTATATTGATCATCAATTTCTTTGAAAAGTTGTATAGCCTCTGAACGAGTAACCTCTTTACGGACTATCTCCAGGTTTTCATTAATAATTTTTATCATTTCCTTCTCGATAACCGGAAGATCTTCAGGTGTTAGCGCCTCTTCAAGATCGATATCATAATAAAAACCATTTTCAATTACTGGACCGACTCCAAGTTTAACTCCTGGATACAAACGTTTGATTGCTTGCGCCATTAAATGCGCATTACTGTGGCGCAAAATTTCTAATGCATCACTAGATTCTGGAGTAACAATTTCTATTGAACCATCCTCTAGGATTGGACGGCGAAGATCAAACATTTGGCCATTCCATTTTCCTGCTATGGCTTTTTTCTTTAGGCCCGGGCTAATAGACGCAGCGATATCTTCTGTTGTTGTGCCTTTTGGAAACTCCTTCACTGCTCCATCAGGAA
>DATFAH010000043.1:0-2289 GCA_035254805.1 Caryophanales bacterium
ACCATCTTTCAAAAATGCAAGCGAACTTTCCTGTAAAGAAATAGGGGACGGAAATCTTAATTATGTTTTTCGTGTCGTAGATCATGAAAGCTGTTCCTCGATTATTGTTAAGCAAGCTGGTGACACTGCAAGAATTTCAGATGAATTTAAACTATCCACAAATCGAATCCGAATTGAATCAAACGTTTTAAGGCTTCAAGAAGAACTTGCTCCAGGATTAACCCCTGAAGTTTATCTTTACGATGATATCATGAATTGCTGTGTGATGGAGGATTTATCAGACCATACGATTTTACGGACTGCTCTTTTGGAGCATCAAATTTTCCCAAAGCTTGCCGATGATTTAACTACTTTTATGGTCAATTCGTTACTTTTAACTTCAGATGTAGTCTTGAACCATAAAGAAAAGAAGGATATGGTGAAAGAGTATATCAACCCTGAACTTTGTGAAATCACCGAGGACCTTGTTTATTCAGAGCCGTTTAAGGATTACAATAAAAGAAATGAACTGTTTCCGGAGAATAAAGAATGGATTGAAAAAAATATTTATGGCGACAAAACACTTTGCCTTGAGGCAGCGAAATTAAAATTTGCCTTTTTAACAAATGCCCAAGCCCTCATTCATGGTGATTTACACACTGGATCTGTTTTTGTCCGGGAGAATTCCACAAAGGTAATTGACCCAGAGTTTGCTTTTTATGGGCCAATGGGATATGACGTTGGAAATGTGATGGCCAATTTAGTGTTCGCCTGGGCGAATGGTAAATTTACCTTACCTTCCGGTATGGAGAAAGACAATTATATGAAGTGGCTTGAAGGAACTTTAGTTGACATCATCGATTTATTTTCTGCCAAATTCCTTTTAAAATGGAAGGAACATGTTTTGGATATGATGGCGAAGGAAGAAGGCTTCGATCGCTGGTACTTAGATTCAGTTCTCGAAGATACTGCTGGAGTGTCAGGCCTTGAGTTGATCCGGAGAATTGTAGGTCTCGCAAAAGTTAAGGATATAACTTCTATTGAAGATAAAAACTTGCGCACACAAGCTGAGAGATTATGTTTAAAAATGGCCAAAAAGCTAATTTTAGATAGAACAACATTTAAAAAGGGCACCGATTATTTAAATGTACTTAAAAACCTTGAATAAATAGGAGAATAAAAATCATGGAAGAACAGTTAATTTCGATAAAATGGGAGAACAATGAATTGATTCTCCTTGATCAAACCATTTTGCCAAACCAAATTGTTTACGAAGCCTTTCACAATGCTGAAGGTGTATGGGATGCAATTCGCGTCATGAAGGTTCGGGGTGCACCAGCCATTGGTGTGGCAGCTGCCTATGGTGTTTATCTTGGAGTTAGAGAGCTGTCAATCGACACCAGCAAGCAATTTTTAGTGCAACTAAAAAAAGTTACTCACTATTTAGCGACCTCACGTCCAACTGCCGTCAACTTATTTTGGGCACTAGAGAGAATGGAAAGAATAGCAGAAGAAAATAAACATTTATCTGTTCCCCAACTAAAAGAACAGCTTTTAGAAGAAGCGATTCTTATCCATCGTGAGGATGAGGAAATTAATCGAAAAATTGGCGAACATGCCTTGACACTTTTAAAGGATGGAATGGGATTATTAACCCATTGCAATGCTGGGGCATTGGCAACTACTAAATACGGGACGGCAACATCCCCGATGTATTTGGCAAAGGAAAAGGGCTGGAATCTAAAAGTTTATTCAGATGAAACGCGTCCTCGACTCCAAGGTTCAACCTTAACAGCACTTGAATTGCAAAAAGCTGGAATTGACGTAACCGTTATTACTGATAATATGGCAGCTGTTGTGATGTCACAAGGAAAAATTGATGCTGTAATTGTTGGAACCGACCGGGTAGCGGCAAATGGGGATGTGGCAAATAAAATCGGTACATTAGGTGTATCTATTTTGGCAAAATATTACAACATCCCATTCTATGTCGCTGCACCAACACCAACAATTGATTTAAAAACAAAAACAGGAAAAGATATTCCAATTGAAGAAAGAGATGCATCAGAAGTGACCAATCGTTTCGGTCAATTAACAGCGCCCGAAGGAATAAAAGTATATAATCCTTCTTTTGATGTGACTCCGAATGAAAACGTCACGGCAATTATCACTGAAAAAGGAATTGTCACCCAACCTTTTAAAGATAATTTGCAGCAATTATTTAAAAACTAGTTCGAGGGAAGGATTTCATCATGCTTTTAAAGGAAGAAAGAGTTCAGGTTGTAGAATACGGGAAAAAATTATTAACGA
>DATFAH010000044.1:0-3693 GCA_035254805.1 Caryophanales bacterium
AATCAAAGGGAGAAGTAATATGATGAGTATTTTAGAAAAAATCTTTGGAGATTTTAGCGAAAAGAAAGCATGGCGTGAAATGGAAAACCGCGCAAAAGCCTTACCTGGGGATTACTACAACGCCTACAAAGCGATGCAAAAATATCTTTGGAACACTGGCGGCTTGATGGATTGGCAAGAAACGAAATTCATCTTTATTCACATCATCGACCTTCTTGAAGAAGCCGCAGCCGACGGTAAGCGCGTTAAAGAAGTTACTGGCAACGATGTAGCAGCCTTCTGTGATGATCTCGTCATTGATGCAAAATCGTGGATGGATAAGCAACGTCAAAAACTCAACGATGCAATTAAATAATAGAACTTTGCTGAACAGCTTAATATCTTAAGGGAGGATAGTATAATGAACTTTTTAGAAAAAATAACCGGTAGCGATATGACTAAAAAAATGAAAGATTTTGAAGCACGAGCAATAGTCTTGCCAGCTGAATATCAATCTGTTTGGAATGAAATTAAAAGTAATCTCTGGATTCACGGAGATTTCACGGGTCGTAATCTGATGCCGATTCTTAACAGTGCTCTTGAACTGCTTGAAATTACATCAGCAGACGGCCAGAGTATCGAGGAAGTATTAGGAGATGATATTAAAGGCTTCTGCTTAGTGCTTGTTGGTGACGAAGGCACAAAAACTTATCGAGATAAATGGCGTGACCAACTCAACAAGAACTTAGCAAGAAAATTAGGAGGACTAAAATGAGTATCAAAGAAATCATCGAAGGCAAAAAAGAATGGAGAGCCCATGTTGCGCGTATCAAAACACTTCCACAAGATTACCAAATTGTCTATATAGAGATCCAAAAATATCTCTTCAAAGTCGGTCCTGTTGAGCTAAACGAAGGTATCGGACTGCTCTCGGAAATTCTCAGTTTCTTTGAAGAAGGCGCTGCTGTTGGGAAGGGTGTCCTTGAAGTTACAGGAACTGATGTTGCTGCTTTTTGCGATGCATTGATTGAAGATTCAAAAACTTATGCTGATCTCTATCAAGAATCGGCCAATCAAAAAGTCGATAAGGCTATGAAAAAACCCTAACTGGCGTTTAAATGCTTTAATGGCGAAGAAGTAAGTGTAAATACACCATTATGGGATTCGATACATCAATAGTCAGCCACGATGATGAATGTATTTCTAAACATATGGAAGTCTGCTTAAATGCCAGCCAACTACCGACAAATTCTCATAATTGGTGTGATTGGTAGCATTCGCTTACTAATCCAAAGCGAAGTTTGCCATGCATCTTTTAAAAGATTTTACAGTAGTGAAGGACTCATCCTCGTTTTTTTCTACCTAAACAAAAAATTATCATGTCCGACGTACTATTTTGGACCGTTGCTGATTAAAGATGTATCAATGAATGACATCTTGGGGGTGGCGATCATAAAAATAGATGGTGTTTTTTCTGGTGGTGGAATAAAAGGATTGGCCCTTGTTGGCGCATATGAAGAAATTGAAAAAAGAGGCCTTCAATTTGAAAGAGTGGCAGGTACGAGTGCAGGTTCTATCGTTGCAGCTTTTATTATGGCAGGTTACACAAGCAAAGAAATTTTCGAGCTCTTAGATGAATTAAATTTGTCTGAATTTCTGGATACAAGAAAAACCCTTATTCCTTTGCCCTTTGCAAAATGGCTTTTTGTATATTGGAAGTTGGGTCTTTATAAGGGCAATGAATTGGAGAAATGGATTCAAGAGAAACTCGCAATAAAAGGCTTGAGGACCTTTTCTGATTTGCCTCCATATTCCCTTCGATTGATTGGTTCTGATTTAACAAACGGCCAAATGGTGGTCTTACCTGACGATTTAGAAAAATACGGGATTAGCCCTGATACCTTTTCCATTGCAAAGGCAATTAGAATTAGTTGTAGCATACCTTATTTTTTTGAACCTGTAAAATTACATTCGCAAGCTGGGGTTAATATATTAGTTGATGGTGGTGTCTTAAGCAATTTTCCTATGTGGCTGTTTGATAATGAGAATACCATGAAGAGAAGGCCAGTCTTAGGCATTAAGTTAAGCCATAGTGAACATGAACATGAACGCCATGAAATTAAAAATGCGATCCAACTTTTTGCAGCCCTTTTTGAAACCATGAAGGATGCACATGATGCAAGATACATTTCCAAAAAACATGCGAAAAATATCATTTTCATCCCAACAGAAGGGGTGCTGGCAACTGAATTTCAATTAACTGAGGAAAAAAAGCAGAAATTATTTCAGACGGGAAAAGAATGTGCACAACAATTCTTTTCAATGTGGGCATACTAAAAAAAGATCGAGCATCTAAAATGAGGCTCGATCTTTCTTTTTACCCTTTTTTCCATCAATAACTGTTAAATGGGAAGTTGATCTTTTTTTAGCACTTTTCTTTAAGGTTGTTAAAGATCCAGGTGATATGCTCCTTGTGTGATGATCTCCACTTTTTTGCTGCAAACGTTTTTTAGACTTTTTTGCTGCTTTTAGAAAATCCCGCTGTTCTTTTTTTTGTGGACTAGCGCTAGAAATGAACCGAATGAGAAAGAATAAAGCAACTCCGGCCAATGCGATGACAGCCACTCCTTGAAGTAAACCGGTTGGATTTGCTAAGAACCTGCTTAATATGCCAATAATAGCAAATAGAATGATACCTCCAACAAAAAACAATGATGTCCGATTTTTCAAGAATGCCACCTCCCTAAAAGCATCTTAAGCATTTTTGGCTTTTTTTAAACTTCCAAAAGGTTAATATTAAACAATTTCTTCCACGCTATCTTGCTTTTCGGTTTCTGTTTCCCTTCTAAGTAACTCATTGAATGAAAGGATTGCCACTTCCACTTGATCGTCATTAGGTTCCTTTGTTGTCAAGAGCTGGAGCCAAAGGCCAGGAAGACCAAGATATTTTAAAACAGGTACATTTCTAACTTTGTTTGTTAGTTGAAGTACTTCAAACGCCACGCCTAAAACAACTGGAATTAAAGCGAGCCGATCCACGATCCGTAACCAAAGAGGTGTTGTCGGAACAAGCATATAGATAAATACGCCAACAATAACGGTAAACAAAATAAAACTGCTTCCACACCTATAATGAAGGCGTGAATGTGCCTGAACATTTTCTATTGTTAGTTCTTTTCCTGCTTCAAAAGTATTAATGACTTTATGTTCTGCACCATGGTACTGAAAAACTCTTTTAATTAATGGAGCAAGCGAAACAAAATAAATATAAGAAAGAAGGAGGAGAAGCTTAAAAAATCCTTCAACTAAAACTTGTTCAAAATCAGTTGGAAAAATTGGTTTCGTTAGTACAGCTAGAAAAACAGGCACTAAAGTGAAAATAAATTTCCCAAATAGAAACGAAATAACTCCAATTGCTGCTACTCCTAAATACATAGCAAGCTTTGATCCTTCATTTTCCTTTGGCACAATTTCTTCATTAGGATCAACGTCATATCTTTCTGTAGAAAAATTTAAGTGTTTCGAGCCATTTGCACTCGCCTCAATAATTGAAATGATTCCTCTTAGAAAAGGAATTTTTTTATATATTGAAAGGGCAGAATTTGTTTTGCGTGGTACATGAAAATATTCCACTGAACGGTCTTTTCTGCGTATGGCTGTTACATAATGATGTTTCCCGCCAAACATGACACCTTCGACAACCGCTTGGCCGCC
>DATFAH010000045.1:0-3613 GCA_035254805.1 Caryophanales bacterium
AAGGATTCAGAAATCATCCCCATCGTTGTAGAGACTTTAGAACTAACCCAAATACAATCAGAGCAAATTAGAAGTATTTTCGCCCAAGAACAAGTACCTGTTCCCGTGGGATTTTCAGATACGGATATTGATTTGAAGGCCCCCCCGTTGTTTTCTGACTTATTTGCATTAAGTTTTGTTTATCGGTTAGGGCAAGTCAACTTACATTACTACGGATCAACCACTTCGAAGATAGCACATAAGGATGTAGTAGATTACTTTATGACAGGACTTGCATCTATCACGATTCTATATAAAAAATCATTAAATCTGATGCTAACCAAAGGGATTTACGATAGACCACCAAAAATTCCTTATCCAGATAAAAAGCAATTTGTTAAAGAACAATCATATTTAGGAGAATGGTTTGGAAAGCCGCGGCCACTAAACTCATTAGAACTAAGCGAGATATTTTTTGTCGTCGAAAGAAATTATATTGGATTAAACCTTTTACTAGGCTTTATACAAGTAATGGAGGATACAGAAATAAAACAATTTCTTATCAAGGGGAAAGAATTGTGTAAAAAGCAAATTTCGATCTTTAACGATCTCCTCCTCAAGGAAGATCTTTTTGAAATTTCCCCTGTACCAATGGAATTTACAGAATCAAAGAAATCACCATTTTCCGAAAAATTAATTATGTTCCTGATCGCAATGACAACCTCAACTAGCATTCCTCTGCTAGCATACGCGTTGTCGGTTTCAATGAGAAAAGACCTAGTTCTTTATTATTCAAGGATTATGACTGAAGTCATAATGTTTGGTGAGGATGGGATGAGGATCATGATAAAAAATCATTGGCTAGAAGAGCCTCCTGGGGCTATTAATAGAAATATTTAAAGGGTAGGGATGGGGAAAAATGCAAAAAAAATTCCCCTTCCTAAAAGGGATTTTCAATCATTCTTTTTTTCCGAACTATCTCCATGAACCTCAGATCTTTGCACGGCTTGGAAACCATTTAATTCCTCCAAGACAGCTTCCCCTCCAATACCTGCTAAAATGGAAATGTACATCACTTTGGATAATGAATCGACTTCTGATGAAAGTACAAGCAAGACTGCAGATATTGCTCCCATGAAGACTTCCTCCAAAAAACCTAAATAAATGAATTTTTTAGTTTTTCTAGGCTTAACAATTTTCCCCTTTTTCCTGACATGGGCGATAATACCGACCAAACCACCAATCAAAAAAGCGAAGGCAATACTTTGCAGCATTTTATCTTCACACTCCTAAAGCCGAAATTTTTTTACGCGACCTTAGGTAAAATCCTGGTGTGTTACTATTATATTAAAACTTTCACAAATTAGCATGAACACAATTACTGAATTTTTCGCACAATTTTCAATAGGCAGGCTCCACTATTTTTTAAAAATAGGACTAGTTAAAATTGGTAGTCATCCAAGAATTTCTGACCCCCTATAACTTCCTCATATGATACTGAAGTACCGCTTCCGTTAATTCATAATAGGAAAGTTCATCGTTTTTCCATTCCCCTATGGTAAGCTCCGGAATCTCTTTCTCCTGTTCAGTTGAAATTTCCCCATTCTCGAAGGTTTCCTTCATTGTTATTCACCTCTTTTTTTAGATATAATTTAACTTTCCCAAACTACAAACTGTTACTCCGATTTAAAATAAAAAATAGGCCTGAACCCAATTTTAAGATTCAGACCATTATATTTAATGTTTATAAATAAAATAATCAAAGTCAGCATGCTGGTTTTGGCCTGATGTATCATGGCATTGCATTCCGACAAATGCTCCTGTAAAAAAGCCGCCACCTTGAATATAATCGTCGGACAATTTATAGGAATAGAAGGTGACTGGTATTTCAGTCCATACCTCTCCGTCAAATGAATAAGAATAATGATAAACATCCGTCTTCACTTCAACACGTAGATACACATATTCGGCCACATCTGATATGACAATTTCCCTTCCTTGAAGTGGCTGTGAAAATGAAAAATTATCACAGGACGCAAGTTCAAGAATTCTTCCCTTTTCTTCATTCCAAGAGATTTGGCAAGATGTCCAGTTTTGCGTGTTATAGTAATTCACCAAACCAGCAGATTGTTGGAAGGTAGTAGGGTTAAAGGAAACCTTTGTCTCTGCAACAAAGTTAAAATGCTGCCAGCGTCTTGCTACAAATGCTTGGGTAAATTTTGATGTTAACGACTCTTTCCCATATAGACGCAAATGCCCTGGATTGTCATTTAGCGAAACAATTTTCTCCCCTAAAGGAATCCTTAATGTTTGAAAATGAGGATTCAGAGAACCTGCATCAAAATCGTCTTTTTCCGGATAATCCCTCTCCAAGCTAACTTCTTCTATATTTGGTCCTTCGATCTCTAAAGATGGATGGTTACCACCAACTACATATGGCCAATCGTTTTTCCATTCGAGCCTTTGAATTGCTGTTTCCCTGCCAAGTGGACAATAGCCTCTTGGATCTAGTAACGGATGACCCTCTCTTGACAGTGGCCTTCCCGTTAAATGAACAAGGAACCATTCATCTGTATGGGTATGCACAATCGATGCGTGTCCAGCTTTTTGCAGCGGGATTCTTGGCATATGGAAGGAAGTGATCAGCGGATTCTCTGGATGCACTTCATAAGGACCTCTAAGGTTTTTAGACCGGGCAATCGTTGCCTGGTGATCATATTTCGTGCCGCCCTCCGCTGTTAATAAAAAATAATATCCCTTCATTTTATAAAGATGAGGTGCCTCGGTCAATTTAATTTCTGTTCCTTTAAAAATCACTTCACGTTTGCCAATTAATTTTTGTTCCCAGGCACTGTATTCTTGAAGGACAATTCCATAAAAAGGATGGTTCCCAACACGCTGATCCCAGCACAAATTCACCAAATATTTTTTGCCATCATCATCATGAAATAGGGATGGATCAAAGCCTGAGCTATTTAAATAAATAGGCTCTGACCATTCCCCATCAATCGTATCGCAGGTAACAAGATAATTATGACAATCCTTCCATTGCCCTTCTACCACTTTTACATCTGTATAGATTAACCAAAATTGACCATCATGATAGGATAATGCAGGTGCCCAAATTCCACCTGAATCAGGATTTCCCATCATATTTAATTGGCTAAGACGGTTTAATGGTCTTGATGCTATCCGCCAGTTTTTCAAGTCCTTTGAAAGATAAATTCCGACTCCTGGAAACCATTCAAACGTTGATACTGCTATATAATAATCCTCTCCTACCCGACAAATGCATGGATCTGGATTAAATCCTGTTAAGATTGGATTTTGAATGACCGCCATTTTGACAACTCCTTTTTTTATTAATAAGGTCCTCTAATGTAATCGACTACTTTTTCTTGATAGAAGGCTTGAAGTCGAGCTTGTTCGTCGTTTGAAAAAGGTTTCGTTTCGATTGCTTTTACATTTTCTGCTACTTGATTTCCGTTCCTGAATCCAGGGATGATGCAAGTTACCTCTTTTTGATCTAAAATCCAGCGAAGTGCCGCACTTGCCATGGACTCTCTTTCATCTGCAATCCATTTGAGTTGATCAGATAGTTCCACGCCTTTTTTAAATCCAAGACCAGCAAAGG
>DATFAH010000046.1:0-2605 GCA_035254805.1 Caryophanales bacterium
CGTATGTAATGATTTCAAAAGCTTTTATAATCATGGAAAGGAGAAATTTAAGCCCTCAAGCTTAAACCTCTTTTCCATTATGACCAGCATTTTCTTTCTTCAAAACTTTTCCCACTTTAAGGACATGCAATAAGCTTTTCTTAACTTCAAAAAAGTCCATTTCAGCTACTGGTTTCCTAGCAATGATCACATAATCATTTTCAGTATAAATCATATCCTTCAATTCGAAAATGGATTGCCTGATATACCGTTTAACTTTGTTTCTTGTAACAGAATTGCCAATTTTTTTACTAACAGAAAGACCTACTCGAAAAGTTTCTTGTCCTTCTTTTCTCATGGCATAAACAACAAATTGTCTGTTTGCAAACGATCGGCCTTTTTGAAATGTTTCTTGAAATTCTTTATTTTTTTTTATTCGTAATTCCTTTTTCATTAAAAAACACCTTCAGTTTTTGGATCATCTATTGCGGTGATGACACTGTAAAAACCTTATTAATTAGAAAAAAGACCACTGAGACGTTTCAGTGGTCTATGCTGATAATACTTTTCTTCCTTTGCGACGGCGACGAGCTAAAACTTTACGTCCATTGCTTGAGCTCATTCTGCTGCGGAAACCATGAACTTTACTATGTTTTCTTTTATTAGGTTGATAAGTTCTTTTCATTATATGACACCTCCCTGAGGAATAGCTGCTTTAGGACAGTCTTATCTATTATAAAGACCACTACTGAAAATTGTCAACTCCCCACCAAATATTATTTCCAACTCCAAATTTTTTTCTCCAAAATGTTAACTTTTTCTGACTGTGGATAAAATTTTCGACAAATTTTCCTTTCTACACAATTTATCGACAGGTTTTTCACAAAAAAAATTTATGTGGACAAATCCTATACACACACTGTTTTAGTTGTGGATAAGCTCTGATAAGGCATTGCGTCTCTTACAATTATTTGATATTATATTTGTGTTTTCACTCTGGATAACTTATATCAAATTAAAGTTTATCCACATTTTGTGGATAAACTGTGGATAGGTTATTCTTTCACCGTGTAAAAACTTGTCCACAACAAGTGGATATTGTCGAAACTTCACTTCTTTTCCTTATTATACATTTTTCCACATTCATTAATTCGTATATTTATAAATCTAGCGGGTTTAGACAATGAAAGATCATCTTATTGTGGTAAATAAAAGTTTACAAACGGAACGAATAACAGCTAAAAGGCAGCAATGATCATAAGGTCTGCCCTTATTTAGAAAATACAATCAGATCCTACTAAAAAAGGAGGGATATTTGCTTGGAGAATATTGCAGACCTTTGGAATGCAGCACTGGACAACATTGAAAAGAAAATTAGTAAACCTAGCTTTGAAACTTGGCTCAAATCGACAAAAGCTCATTCCCTTCAAGGAAATTCGCTTGTTATTACAGCTCCTAATGAATTTGCTCGAGACTGGCTGGAAGAACGCTATTCACAACTGATTGCCGGAATTTTATATGAAATAACTGGTGAGGAACTTTCAGCAAAATTTATTATTCCGCAAAATCAAAGTGAAGAAGAATTTGATTTGCCATTGCCTCCTAAAAAACCGAAAAAAGATGATGAGCAAATTGAATTTCCACAAAATATGTTAAATCCTAAATACCTATTTGATTCATTTGTTATTGGGTCAGGCAATCGGTTTGCCCATGCTGCATCACTTGCTGTTGCTGAGGCGCCTGCAAAAGCTTATAACCCATTATTTATCTACGGAGGCGTAGGTTTAGGAAAGACTCACTTAATGCATGCGATCGGCCATTATGTCATTGAACATAATCCATCAGCAAAAGTAGTTTATTTATCATCAGAAAAATTTACGAATGAATTTATTAACTCCATCAGGGACAACAAAGCAGTTGAATTCCGCAATAAATATCGAAATGTAGATGTATTATTGATTGATGATATTCAATTTTTAGCTGGAAAAGAATCTACACAAGAGGAATTTTTCCATACTTTTAATGCTCTTCATGACGAAAGCAAGCAAATTGTCATCTCAAGTGATCGGCCGCCAAGAGAGATTCCAACATTGGAGGATCGCCTAAGGTCCCGCTTTGAATGGGGATTAATTACCGATATTACACCTCCTGATCTGGAAACAAGGATTGCGATCCTTCGTAAAAAAGCGAAGGCTGAAGGATTGGATATTCCAAATGAAGCCATGCTTTATATTGCTAATCAAATTGATTCGAATATTCGGGAACTTGAAGGGGCACTCATTCGTGTTGTGGCCTATTCATCCTTGATCAATAAAGATATTAATGCTGATTTGGCTGCTGAAGCCCTAAAGGATATCATCCCAAGCTCTAAGCCAAAGATCATCACGATTCATGAGATTCAAAAAGTAGTTGGAGAGCTTTTCAGTATTAAACTTGAGGATTTTAAAGCGAAAAAACGGACGAAATCTGTTGCTTTTCCAAGGCAAATTGCCATGTACCTTTCACGAGAGCTAACAGACTATTCATTGCCTAAAATCGGCGAGGAATTTGGAGGGCGCGATCACACAACTGTGATTCATGCCCATGAAAAAATTTCTAAATTGCTTCAGTCCGACGCACAGCTTCA
>DATFAH010000047.1:0-2495 GCA_035254805.1 Caryophanales bacterium
GGCTGAAATCCAAGCGGAATGCTATAGGCTATATGTTCTATTTCTTCTTTTGTTATCGATTTCCTTCCTCCATTTTTCATTCTTTCCCAAAATGTCAATAAGTGTTTTACATCAAGGAAAAAAGTTTGCTCAAATGATGTAAAACGAAGAATAACAAAACATACTCCTCCCTGTGATTGAACTCTTTCCATATGACGAATCTGATGATCATGGAAATTTTTCAATGGAAAAGATGTTGGATTCTGTGTTTCTTTTGCCTCAAAATCAATATATCTCCCTTTGTAAACACCATTATAGTCCGTTGTTGAGGCTTGTTTGAAATATGCTTCTTTAATTACTGCAGCACTCCGATTTGGATAATCCACCTGGACTATTTGAACAGGAGTAGGCTTTTTATGAATGACAGCAATGTTTCTCTCTAGATAATATTCATTTGTTTCGTTTAAATCTTCTTCAAGTGTCATCCCACGGTTACTAAATGATCCATTTTTTTTATTCTTGACTTGCACTTCCGGATTTTTAGGTGTGTAGCGTTTTCCGTTTGGATAATGAAAATTCAATATGATGCACCTCACAAACTAATACCTATCATATCAAATAGAAGGCAAATGGGGTGAATAAATTTACAGTATCAAAACAATCTAATGGGTAGGAAGTATTTTCTTATATTTAATTAAGGGTGATGAATATGAATCATCTTACCATACAGGAACAAGAGATCATTCGTCAAATACAAACAGAAACTGATAAGAAAAATGCAGATAATATAACGAGAACAAAAGCTTATTTTGACTTTTTTAAAAAGAATTCTGATCTTATTTGGGCATTTCTTGCCAGCATGGTATCTAGAAATGGTGGGTGGAATATGTGTGATCTAGAGGGTGCTATTTTTCCAAGTATGCTTGAACCTAAAACTCGAAAGCAGCTCTATTTAACATATGAACGTGCGAATTGGCTGATTTTCCATGATGTTTTCCCACAGCTACTTCTTTACCAATATTCGACGAAAATAAATCGGCCAATGTTTCACTTGTTGCCGTATTTTCATGTTTCTTCTTTTATTCAACAGGAATGGCGGCGGTATTGGCAGACAAATGACCAGGTAAGACTAACAACTTCATTAATTATAAATGAGCAAAATGTCATCCAAAACCCGGTGATTGATCATCCGGTATATAAAAAAAAGGTGTTTCACTCGATGATTTTTTGTTTTCAAGATTGGCTTCATTTTAGTAGTGTTTTATTCCCAACATGTAGAGGAGAAATATATGGGGCAAGTGTAAATGGATTTAGAGTAATTTCAAAAAGAATTAACCTTGGAAAAAGATTAGCTATGATCCTTTTTGACCAAAAATTATTTCCTTATTTCTATGAGTTTGCTGAAAAAACCGCTCATACTGGGTCAAGATATGACTATGAACAATATTTTAAAGAGATGAAAAAAAGAGATACGCCTTTTTTAAGAACCACATTTCCAATCATTCGCCATCATCGTCATCAAAATGAGGATTGGAGTTTAACACGTAGAGTTTCTCCTGACTGGCTTCAATTTCCTGTCAATCATCATCACCCTATTTATCTAACAGAATGGTACTTGAAAAAGAAGAGGCAGCTTCAATTTTTGCACTATGCTAAAAAAACTTTACATATTACAACGAGAATATAAAAAAATGCGGTGGAATTCCCGCATTTTATTCCGCTGGACGATTTGGTCCTTCCAGTTTTTTATCACCGTAACCTGTTTTTTTAGGGGAATCTGCGTTTCCTAGCTTTTTTTTGTTTTTTCCTCTTTTTGACATACCAAACACCTCCTTAAATATTTTGTACTGGTTTCAAATATTTCATTCACTCGTTCAATGATGTCGAAGCAGCATCAGAAAAATGCCAGAATCGCACTTTCTTTGACGAATAGGTTCTAGTTTTGTCAAGCGTGAAGGAACAGGAAAGAATAGGGAGAATTAATCCTTATAGAACAATTATAGGAGGCCCTTTTTATGAAGGAATCTATATCTCAAAAAGAAAAACTTCTAATGATGATGACAGAAATTTATAATCAATTAGAAGAATTGGAATCGATGCTTGAAGTTTCTTTTACTGTAGTCCGTGATAATTGGATCGATGAGGAAAAAAGTAGGATCGCAAAACCTTGCCAAAAAATTTCTAGCCTTGAAGCAAAATTAGCAGATGAAAATGTCGAAAATATAAAAGATCAAAATGGGCAAGCTCAGAAATCTGCTTCACTTAAATTAGAATTAGGTATGAATTAAAATGAAATATTTTTAATGTTGTGAAGTAGCTTTGATGATCATCGCTACTTTTTGTTTTGTCTGTACTGTATGTAGGAATTAAAAAAGATTGCCATCATTAAAAGGCAATCTTTTTGTTTTAAGTTAACTATTTTTGATGAGGGAGTCCATTGAATTTTCTGGAGCAACAGCACCATTAGCTTCTAATTGCTGAACAAGAAGTTGATATTCTTTTAGTGTAATCTCGTT
>DATFAH010000048.1:0-7673 GCA_035254805.1 Caryophanales bacterium
AACTCTTGATTCAAAATCAAATCAACTAATGCCTTAGCAACTACACTAGGCTGGCGTAAATCACTATTTAATTTGAAACCTATAAATTTATTAATTTCAGCAAATGCGTCTTCATTTGCTTCTCTTATTGAGCCTTGCATATCCGTATCCATAATTCCTGGACTAAAAGCTATGATTTTATGAGAACTTTTTCCATTCTCTTGTTCAAGTGCTACTACCTTTGTGTGCATATTAATAGCTGCTTTAGTCGCGTTATATACACTCCATCCATGAATAGGTCGTTCCGCGGCTCCAGATGATACGTTGATGATGACTAGCTCAAGATCTTCCTTCCGTAATTCACCCATTAATGTATTATTAATAAAAATGGGGGCTAGAAGATTTAAATGAACAGCTTGTTGAATTTCACTGTTTTCTAAAAAACCCATTCTTTCAATTGGTTCAATCACACTCGCATTATTAATCACATATAATTTTTGAGGTTTTTTAGTAGCGATTTGCTGACTAATTTTTTTTATTAGTGGTTCAATCTCCCCAACATTTGCAAGATCAGATGGAATGTGGGTAAATTGATCGTTGCTTTTGACTTTAATGTCTGCAACTTTTTCATTGGTGCTCCTAGACAAACCTATTACCTCAATACCAAGATCTATTAAGGCCTTCGCAATTTCATATCCAAGCCCTTTTGAAACTCCCGTTACAAGCGCCATATTCATGGATATCACCTTTTTTCTTTTTTCAACCAATTATACGATATTAATTAAAGTCCAACAAACTTCCAAGATTACATAGTAACCAGCGATAGTATTTATAATCTTGTCGAAACCTTTGACACACGAATTGGCAGATTGACAAGTGCAGCTGAAATTGACAAGTGCCATATCAGCATACCAAGCAGAAACGTGTGATACCTTTCTCTTGGCTAAGGTAGAGGACTATAAGCAAAAGAAATGGATCCAATACCTATAGACCTAAAATAATATTGAAAAAAGGCTAAGTTCTTCCGGTAGAAAACTCAGCCTATTCCTGTGACTATTATTTTTTTGGTATACCGTTTTGTCCTTATCCAATACATTCGATATTTTTCCGAAGGCGCTTGCGCTTTTCTTAATGAGATCATTTTCCTCAAATATTTAATATTTTCCTTATTTCCTGCTCAGTTAGTTTAGTCATGGCTTGATCGCCTGAGTTTAGGACGGTATCGATTAATTCTTTTTTGGTTTGTTGAAGCTCGAATATTTTTTCTTCAATGGTTCCTTGAGTGATTAAGCGGATGACTTGTACGACATTTTTTTGGCCGATCCTGTGCGCTCTTCCGGCTGCTTGCTCTTCAACGGCTGGATTCCACCAAAGATCGTAGAGGATGACCGTGTCGGCACCTGTTAAGTTTAGTCCCGTATTGCCAGCCTTCAAGGAAAGCAGAAACACATCACCTGTTCCTTGATTGAACTGATCTACCATATCCACTCTGTCTTTTGGTTTTATTTGACCGTCCAAATAGAAAAATTCGATCCCAAGCTTCTGTAACTTTTCTTTTATGAATGAAAGCATACTTGTGAATTGGGAGAAAATCAATATCCGCCGCCCATTTTCCACTGCAGGTTCTACAATTTCCATTAATTGTTCCAGTTTTCCTGAATCCTCATGGTAATCTTCCAAAAACAATGAAGGGTGGCAGCATAGTTGACGCAGTCTCGTTAATCCAGCCAAAATTTTAATTTGACTCTTTTGATATCCGTCTGTTTCCAGTGATTCCTTCGTTTCTTGCCTGATTCTTTCTAAATAGGCTAAGTACAGCTTCTTTTGCTGCTTAGTAAGCTCTGAATAATGAACTGTTTCAATTTTATCCGGCAATTCTTTGACAACATCTTTTTTCACTCTTCGCAATAAGAACGGACGGATCATCCTTGCAATCTTTTCCGGTTCCAGTTGACGGAACAACTTTTGATTCGGAAAAAAGGCGGGCATCACTGTTTGAAAAATTGACCAAAGCTCATCAACTGAATTCTCAATCGGTGTTCCACTTAACGCAATAACCGTTTCGGCTTGAATTTCTCTTACGGCCTTTGCTGTTTTCGTTAGATAATTTTTGATGATTTGGGCTTCATCCAAAATCAGTATACTAAATTGATGCTCATTATAAAATTCGCTATCTTGCCTTAAGGTTGGATAGGATGTAATCCAAACATTCGGTAGCGGCTGGTTTTGAAGCTTGTCCACCCGCTCTTGCGGCGTGCCAATTAGAACTTCCGCCGTCAACGTTGGGGCGAATTTTTGGAACTCATTTTTCCAGTTATAAACGAGGGATGCAGGTGCCACAATCAGCGCTGGTTTTACATCTCGATTCTCTTCAAATATTGATAAAATAAATGCGATGCTTTGCAGTGTTTTTCCAAGTCCCATATCATCTGCTAAAATTCCACCGAGATGATAATATCTCAATGTTCTTAACCACTGATATCCATAATATTGGTAGTCTCTTAATTCTGCCTGTATTGACTTTGGAATTTTACAATCAAGCTCTTCAGGATTTTTCAATCGACTTAATAGACGGTGAAACTGTCTTCCGTACTTCGCATTTCCGCCGTCTTCCTTATTCATTATGTCATCCAACTGCATTCCCCGATAAACCGGGAGCTTAATGGCTTCCTGCTGCAATTGCTGCGGTTTTATCTGGAACTCATTCATGATGGTTTGGATCATTTGGAATTCTTCTGCCTCTAATGGAACGAACGCGCCATCTGGTAATCGGTAATACTTTTTCTTTTCCATCACTGACTGCATAATACTTTGAATTTGTTCCCGATTGATTCCCTCGATATCAAAGTTAATTTCTAATAAATTTCCAGATGCATTTACTTCGATGTTCGTCACCGGAGATGGCCGTTCAGATAAAACAAGAGATTTAACCGCATTGGTTAAGAAAATTTCCGCTTTCCCCTCAAGTCTTGGCAGAACTTCATAGAGAAATTCAAAGATTTCTTCTTCCCCTTCAGCATATAGGCCAATGACATTACAGTTTAATGACGAGGATTCCACCACATCCATGATAGCATGTTCCTTGTCCGCCTCCCGCATGATAATCGGTCCTGTTTTCGTTTGCGTTACTTGTTGAAAAGGATTGATTTTATGTTCACCATAATGGAATTCCACTATCACAGACAGAAACTCATCTATAAGATCAATAAATACTTTTGCCTGCAGCGGCAATTTTACGATTTGACCGGCAACATTATCAGAAATCTCCAATTTAGCTGATTTTCCGATGACAGGTACGGCATGAGAAATAAACGTCTCCATCTGCTCATTGGCAATAGGAATGACATGTTTATTCGCTTTATTAATTAGTTGGGTTAGTTCTTTTATCAAAATTTGCTGATCAGGTGCCAGTTTGTAAATATGCTGGTCTTTTATCATATAACCATACAAATTTAAATAAGTCATTGTCCGCAATTCGGTCAAATCCATTTGAAATCCCGATGTTTTCCCTTTATCCAGGCGAATGGAAACAGGCAGTTCATGATGATGCAGGATCATTTGCTGATAGACTTGTCCATTGATTTCAAATTGAGTAGATGCAGTATTCAGCAGATTCAACAGCTGATCAGAAAGCATTGGCGGAATATTCAGCCCACGCTCGTCCTGCTGGTTAGAAGTTTGGTAATAGGAGGGTTGAAGCTCGCGATAGAGTTCTTCATATTTTACTGCTTCATCCAATAGACTAATAATCTCTTGGTCCGCGGCAGTAAACATCTGCTCCATCGGGTCATAGGTGAAATTTTTTGTAAATGGGTATTGAATATGTCGTTCAATGGCATGAAGAAAATCTTTTATTTTCTTTACCACATACGTCCGCTTTTGGCCCACCTTCATTTCTATATTTAAAAACTGCATCGATGTGAAATATGGTTTCTGGATTTTAACAATCCAATCAACCATTAATGGATGTTTGGCCCGCTCCTCTTTCAAACCTTCTTGCGAAAAACCGGATACCGTTTGGATAAACTGATTGGTCAGCTGTGTAACATAAACGGCCATTCTTTCTTCCTGCAGTTTTTCATACTCAGATTGTCTTCGTCTTACTTCCTCTACTTGTTTGCGCCTGGCTTCCGTTAAAAAATTACTCCTCCCGGAAGTATCACTAGTTGAAAATACGTTCTGCTCCTGATCATGTATTTTCAGCATCACAGCAGCAATATGTTTACATGGTTCCCAATACTGTCCGTAGGCTGGACAATTACATTCTGAGTTTATTCCAAATTCATCTTCCTCAATCGTCACCTTGTAGGATTTAGATCCTCTAACAGTAGCAGACCAGATATTCCGGACAGGATCATGGTATAGGTCTCTGACACGACCTTCCCGGTAATAGCCTACCCCACGCTTATAGACGGTATTTGTAAAAATATCTTTTATATCATTTTTTGATAATTGCTCGATCGACATGAATTTCTCCACCTAACAAAAAAGATAGTCTATAACATTATAACTATTTCCAAATAGAAAATAAAACTTCAAATTAATTTTATTTTGTTCGAACCATCTATAAAAGTCATGTATTCTTTTTTATATCTTTAAGATAAAAAGTAAAAATGCCGTAACATTTGTTACCTAACTCCACTCTATTTATGCCATAAGCTAATAATGGATTAATTAGAAGATATAAAGATTGTTAATTGTTAATAGTCGGAATGGAGACTTGCAAGGTATCATTCTAGGAAGGAGAAAAACAAATGTATACGAAATGGACAGACTTACTTTTACAGACTGATTTATTTAAAAATATAGAAAAAGAAGAACTCACCCGGATATTAATATGTTTAAGACCGAGAATTGTATCTTATAAGCATAAAGCAAACACTCATATAAATATGAGTGAGTCCCCAGAAATGGGAATTGTTTTAATTGGAGAAGTTGCGGTGATAAAAGAAACTTTATCAGGGGATAGGATTTTTATGTCAAAATTAAAAAGTGGCGATATTTTTGGTGAAATCACAGCATTTTCCAACGAAGAATCCCCAGTTACAATAGAACCCCTGACAGACTCAACTATTCTTTATTTACCGTCTTGTAAAATAGTAGGAATTTGCTCTAAAGTCTGTATCGGGCATGAAATGATCATAAGAAATATGCTAGAAATCGTTTCGCGAAAAGCAGTGGATCTTAATAAAAAGCTTGAGATACTATCACTTAAAAGTATAAGGGAGAAAATAAGCAACTATTTATTAGAACAATACAACAAAGAACATGACCTCACATTTACAATTCCTCTTAAAAGGCATGAACTTGCTGAATTTTTAAACATCCCTAGACCTTCCCTCTCCAGAGAACTCAAAAAAATGAAAGATGAAGGAATTATCGATTTTTATCTGAATTCATTTATAATTGTCGACTTTGAGGAACTGAAGAAATGTATATAATATAATCCATGATACCTAAGGTGAAGAAACCAGAATCATCCTGAAATGGCACCTAAAAATGTAACAGAATTTAGAACATATTCTTCTTTTAAGTCTATTCGGTAACATACGATACCGAATTTGTTTACTTAATCTTATATTATTGAAAGTGGAAAAGATTAGGAAGACGAGGGAGGCATTTTTGATGAGTATGTTTTGTTATCAATGTCAAGAAACATCAGATGGAATAGCCTGTACTGAAAAAGGAAGCTGTGGAAAAAGTAACGAGCTTGCCAACTTACAAGATTTACTGATTTATACTTTAAAAGGGGTTTCGATAATAGCTCAAGAAGGCTTAAAAAGGGAAATCAATTTCCCAAAAGTGAAATCCTACATCATGAATGGACTATTTATGACGATTACGAACGTGAACTTTGATGACGATCAATTTATTGAAACGATTAAAAAAGGTATTGCCTTAAGAGAAGATATGAAGAAAGAATTAATAGAAAATGGTGTAGCATTATCCAACTTGCATGATGCTGCTACATGGACAGCCGCTTCGGAATCCGACATTTATGCAAAAGCAAACGCTGGTGAAGTAGGTATTTTAGCGACCGAGAATGAAGATATTCGTTCATTACGAGAAATCATTACGTATGGACTAAAAGGTATTGCAGCATATTCTGAGCACGCTTACAATTTAGGAAACGAGAGTGACGAAATTTACGAATTTATTTTACAATCATTAGCAGCAACTTTAGATGACTTATTAAGTGTTGAAGATCTAGTTGCCCTTACATTAGAAACAGGGAAATACGGAGTTGATGTGATGGCTTTGCTCGATTCAGCCAACACGGGAACATATGGAAACCCGGAAATAACAGAGGTCAATATTGGGGTAAGAAATAATCCTGCAATCCTGATTACTGGTCACGATTTAAAAGATTTAGAAATGTTATTGGAACAAACGCAAGGTACAGGAGTAGACGTCTATACACATGGGGAGATGCTCCCGGCACATTATTATCCAGCCTTTAAAAAGTATGATCATTTCGTAGGGAATTATGGAAATGCTTGGTGGAAGCAAAAAGAAGAAATCGAATCGTTCAATGGTCCGGTATTGTTTACAACGAACTGTATCGTACCACCGAGAAAACACCATCTTGAAAGAATTTTCACGACAGGTTCTGTTGGTTATCCAGGATGTAAACACATTGCAGGAGATGAAAAGGGCGGGAAAGACTTCTCAGAAATGATTGAATTAGCAAAACAGTTAGAGCCACCAACAGAAATTGAAAATGGAAAAATCATTGGTGGATTTGCCCATAAACAGGTATTAGCATTAGCAGACAAAGTTGTTGATGCCGTAAAATCCGGAGCAATTAAAAAGTTCTTCGTTATGGCGGGCTGCGACGGAAGAATGCCATCAAGAAGTTATTACCCTGAATTTGCTCAAAGGTTACCAAAGGATACGGTAATCCTAACTGCTGGTTGCGCGAAATATAAATACAATAAACTGGACTTAGGAGATATCGGTGGAATCCCTCGATTATTAGATGCAGGTCAATGTAATGACTCTTATTCTCTAGCACTAATCGCCCTCAAACTAAAAGAAGTATTCGGATTAGAAGATGTAAATGATTTACCAATAGTGTATAATATTTCATGGTACGAACAAAAGGCAGTGACTGTTTTACTTTCCTTATTATATTTAGGCGTGAAAAACATTCATTTAGGACCTACATTACCAGGTTTCCTTTCACCAAATGTTGCGAAAGTACTTGTAGACAATTTCGGAATTTCCGGCATTGGAACAGTTGAAGAAGATTTCGAAATGTTCATGGCAAAATAAACTACTAAAAATGGTAGTTGTCTGCACGATCCGTTTGAAAGAGCTGCTTCATTTTGTAGTTTAAAATATACGACGAGCAGCTTGTCCAGCGTCTGATTTAAAAGATCACCGACTATGAAGACAATTTCACCGTGGAATTCAAGTCTGGTGTGATGGTAGGCGTGGAAACATAATGTAAAAACGAGCAAGGCACTCTACAGAATTTTAACGTAGGGTGCCTTGCTTTATTATGATTACACCGGAATTTCCAAGTTTTACGTTATATTTGTAATCTTACCGACAAATTGGGATTTAACCTATTTTTTCTCTTAATAGGCTTATTTGATTTTTGATAGATTTTCACTGCATAGTGTATCAAGATTATCAAAAATTTTGTGAGCGGACCAATTCCACCATTTAATAGTAAATAGTTAATTGAT
>DATFAH010000049.1:0-8851 GCA_035254805.1 Caryophanales bacterium
TTTTTTTATTGAACGGGCATCTTAAATATTGAGGGGGATTTTACATGAATAATAAAGCAATTTTAGATATAAACGAAGTTCCAAAACCAGGCCAATGGCTGACATTAAGTCTTCAGCATTTATTTGCCATGTTTGGTGCGACTATTTTAGTACCATATCTTGTTGGATTAAGTCCCGCTATGGCCTTAATTTCAAGTGGTTTAGGAACATTAGCATTTCTATTTTTAACAAAATGGAAGGTTCCTGCCTATCTCGGATCATCATTTGCATACATTGCCCCAATCATAGCCGCTAAACAAGCTGGGGGTCCAGGTGCTGCGATGATCGGTACCTTTATTGCTGGAATTGTCTATGTGATTGTTGCTCTGATTATAAAAAAATCAGGCTACAAGTGGATTATGAATTTACTTCCGCCGATTGTCGTTGGTCCAGTTATAATTGTCATCGGGTTAGCACTATCAAGTACTGCAGTAGGTATGGCCATGAATAACCCTGCAGGTAAATATAGTCTGATTCACTTTTCAGCTGCTTTAGTAACACTTGCAGCCACCATTATCTTTACGATTTACTTTAGAGGAATGCTCAGCATTATACCAATTTTAGCAGGTATTATTGTAGGTTATATTTATTCCTTAGTAATTGGAATCGTCGACTTTAAACCAGTTATGGAAGCACATTGGTTTGAAATGCCAGATTTTATCTTCCCATTCGTAAGCTATAAAGTGCATTTTTCACTGGATATCCTGTTATTAATGGCACCTGTTGCGGTTGTAACGATTTCAGAACATATTGGACATCAGCTTGTACTTAGCAAGGTAGTTGGACGTAATTACATCAAGGATCCAGGCTTACATCGTTCCATTTTAGGTGATGGAACAGGCACGATTATTTCTGCATTAATTGGTGGTCCGCCAAAAACTACATATGGAGAAAATATTGGCGTCCTTGCCATTACCCGTGTGTATAGTGTATATGTGATCGCTGGAGCAGCTGTCATTGCGACGATCTTTGGATTTATTGGAAAGGTAACTGCTTTAATTCACTCTATCCCAACACCTGTTATGGGCGGGGTATCTATCCTGCTATTCGGTATTATCGCATCATCGGGATTAAGAATGCTCGTGGATAGCAAAATAGATTTTGGTGACAAACGAAACCTTGTGATTTCCTCCGTTATTCTTGTTATAGGCATCGGTGGAGCATTTGTTAAATTCACAGACAGCTTTCAAATTCAAGGAATGGCCTTGGCTGCCATCAGTGGGGTTTTACTAAACCTTGTTTTACCAGGAAGACCAACATCTGCAGAAGACATGTTCGAAGAGCATGATGAAAATGATATGAAAAAAGCATCAACCTTTTAAATAGGTCCATGAGAGGCTTATAAGGGGGCGAGCAAATCTGAATAATGCTGTAGGGGATCGTATACCCTAATGGATAGCCAGAGGCTCTTATTAAACTGCACCCTGATCAATGATCAGGGTGTTTTTATATATGAAAATTAGACAAAAAGTTAACAAACTAGGAGGAATCAGGATAAAGCTGTTGAAGATGGAGGAGCAGATGGTTTGACAATGATTAATACACTGGTTGGAATGAGAATCAATATAAAAACAGGTAAACCGTTTTAGCTAATCGAACTGGGGGGCTTTCAGGACCAGCTGTTAAACCTGTCTATACCAATGTTAGCGGCGGTCCTTCTTATATGGACAGTAAGGTATTTGGAATGTCTGGTGAGGCTAATGAAAATAAAAATATCTATCAAAATATTAATGTAAAAGGGAAAAAAGGAGATAAACGTTTTGAATTTAGATGGTACTTTAAATTCTGATAAAACTAAGAAAGCGCTTGGGCGTGTAGTAAAAGGGTGGAGATAATTAATATGGAAAATAGGTTACGACAGTTATTGGAAATACTAGAGAAACTTAATTTAAAAACCAATATAGCAACGAAGGGCGAAATAAATGAACAGTATGATAATCTTGAAGATTTTAAAATTCTATCAAGTGAATTAGATAAAATACTAAGCGGTTTTAATAATGTAGATCTGGATGACAGTAATAAAGTAGAGGACATGTTACTTGAATTTCATAGAATTTTAACAACTTTCGAATGGCATTTTACAGAGATTAGTGATGTAAATACAAAAATATTAAAACAGTATAAAGATATTATCAATAATGATTAGCAAATAAAAGCCTTAAAAGAGTTTAATTCTCTATTAAGGCTTTTATTACCATGTTCTTAATCGCAGATTTAGGTTCATTTATTGCGAATCCAACAGTTGGAGCAGCCGCTTGGATTTTAATAGATGTGTTATCATATACAGACTTTACGGGGATTTTATCATCAGCAGCTCATGGGCCTAAAGGTGTCCCTAAGGCAAAAGCAGTCTTAAAAGCAATTAAGGGCTCGCGGATATCTATAAAAATTTTTGCTAAGGGTACGGGAAAACTTGCATTTAGTGGTGGGAAAGCAGGTGAAAAATACCTTGCAAACTTGGTAGGTGGTAAATCACAAGTTTATTTTAAAACAAGTAGTGGTGGTAGATATATTGACCAACTAGCTAATGGTATTGCTTACGAGTCAAAAGTTGGCTATACTTCATTAACTAGTAGGGTTAGAACCCAAATATTAAAGGACGCTGAATTAATTAAAAAAGGACAAATAAATGGAGCAGAGTGGAACTTTTTTAGAAGTGCTGATACTGGTAAAATAGGTGCTTCTAAACAATTACTGCAGTTCTTAAAGCAAAATGGAATAAAATATAAAATTCATTAATTAAGAGGTGATATTTTTGGAATACCCATTAATGACTCCACCATTTGAAATAAAACCATTTGAAAAAATGACAAAAAAAGAAGCACAAATACATTTTGACTGGTATGTAAGTGAAGTTCCTAAAAGGGTTGAATTAATTAAAAAGGCATATCTTGAAACTGGTGGGGGAAAATTAGAGGATTTGGATTTGTCTCCTCAGTCTCTAGTGAAATTATGGTCATGGTTTATACCTAGGATTGTCACTGTAACTAAGTCTGATGAGGAAATTGCAGATGAATTAAAGAAAGTTCCTGAATGGTTTAAGGATAAAGTTATCGAGAATAACAGGAAATTAAGTGTTGGAAGTCTTAGTTTAGCAATGGACATAGCTATTTATTTTGCAGAAGTGTTTATTCATAACTTTGATAAGTTATATTGGGGGTTTATTACAAAGCCTAAATCTTTGGTTTACGTTAATAATCCTGTAATCATGGGATATAGTACAGGAATTGAATTAGATCCAAGAAATTTAGTATACAATTTAATTCTTAAAGAAATTAATGGTAACACAGATAAAGAAGGTTTATTCAACTTATTTGAAGTATGGAAAGGTGATATCTAACATTCCTGAAGTTTTTCTAGAAAACCTTGATTGGCTATGCCTTTCAAGGTTTCTTTGTGCGCCCGGCATGGGTTATAACTTGGTGGTGAAAGTCCACTACAGGCTTGGCAGTAGGAACTGTTAGCTAATGGCAAGGGTGTCCATCGCGAGGTGGAATCTGAAGGAATCCGGAGGCAAAATCCCGAACTGACGAACAGAAACTGTATATAAGGCTAAATGAAAAAAGATGCTCTTTATCGTTTAAAAAATAATGAGCAAATGCCTTGGAGAAGTCTCCTATTAAACATATCAAAAAACCCCGTTTATTTAGGGTGCGAAACTCGAGTTATAAAAGGCAAAAACTTCTACCTATCTAGTCTTGTTTCTCTATTATAATAAGTTTAAATAGAGGCTCTACAATAGAAATGAAAAAGAAGAGAGATCATTTCAAAATAAATAATCCCTCTTACTCATTCTTATGACAAAAAGTTTAATTTTTCTTCAATCGCAACACCGTTTCCTCATCAGGTGTTACATATATGGTCTGTTGGTTATCATATATAACGAATCCAGGTTTCGCTCCACTTGGCTTTTTCACAAACCTTACTCTTGTAAAATCAACAGGAACCGAGCTTGAATTACGGGCTTTACTAAAATAAGCTGCAAGGATGGCTGCTTCATGAATCGTTCCTTCATCTGGCTCCTTGCTTCTGATCACCACATGTGAACCTGGAATATCCTTTGTATGTAGCCAAATTTCATCACGGGCGGCAAGTTTATTTGTTAAATAATCATTTTGTTTATTATTTTTCCCAACAATGATTTCCGTGCCAGCGGAAGCAAAATAATGATCTAAAATAGGCTTGGCATTTTGACCCAGTTTTTTCTTTTTCCTCTGTCGTTCGCGAATATAACCCCCTTCAATGAGTTCCTCGCGAATTTCTTCGATATCCTTTGGTGAAGCAACCTGAACTTGCTGCACTAAACGTTCGAAGTATTCAACCTCATCATGTGCTTTTTCAATTTGCTCCAAAACAATGGCAACCGCATTTTTCGCCTTTTGATATTTTGAAAAATATCTTTGGGCATTTTCTGATGGAGATTTCCGGGGATCAAGAGTGATAACAACTGTCCCCCCATTTTCATCGTAATAATTGATTACTTCTAATTCCTTCATGCCCTTTTTAGCTGCAAAAAGGTTAGCTGTTAAAAGCTCACCATAACGCTTAAATTCCTCTGCCTTTTCAGCTTCTTTAAGCGTCCATTTAAGTTTTTCAATCTTCTTTTCGTTTTTGGCTTTTTCATTGATAATAAATCGTTCTACATCAGTAGATTGCTGTTTAACTCGATCCCGTTCTGCTTTACCAAAGTAATATCGATCAAGCATTTCACTTAATGTTGAAAAAGATTTACTTTCCCCTTTTAAATGCTTAAGTGGGAAAAGATAAAAGGCTTCTTTTCCGTTTGAATAAGTAATGGAAGGAGTAAAAGAGCGATGATTCGCCTTTTGAATAATTTGTACAAATGTTTTTGGCACAGTGGTTCGATTGGCAAATCCGCTTTCAAAAAGCACTTCCTTTGCAAAAAGAGGAGAAATCCCAGCAAATTGATCGACAAGCTGCCGATCAAGCTTCCCACTGTTAAAATCTAATTTTTTCAACACATCCTCTTCACCGGCGATAAATGGATTTTGTTTGTGTTGTTCCGGTGGAAAAATATAAGACTGCCCTGGAAGGATAGCACGGTAACTATTAACTGCATAAGAAATATGTTTGACACTGTCAAGAATGACATTACGTGCCTTATCCACTAAAACAATATTGCTGTGTCTGCCCATTACTTCAATAATTAATTGTTTATAGCTAATATCTCCAATCTCATTTCGGCCTTTTATTTCGAAAATGATGACTCTGTCTGCGTCAACTTGATAAATATCCTCTACAATAGCCCCTTCTAAATACTTTCTAAGCAGCATACAAAACATTGGAGGCTCAGCAGGATTGTCATATGCTTCATTTGTAATATGAATCCTTGCATAACTTGGATGTGCGGATAACAACAGTTTATGATTTTTTCCACCAGATCGGATCGTTAAGATCACTTCATTTTTATATGGTTGTTGAACTTTATTGATACGCCCACCGTTTAACGTACTTCTCAATTCATCAACCATTGCTTTTGTAAATACACCATCAAATGACATGAAAAACATCCTTTTCTATCTTAAATATGTACCAATTTTCAATTGTACTTTCCTTTAATATAGCATTTTTTTGGACGAGGCTGAATAAGCTTTCTGTAGGTTAAGCTTGTTTGAATTTAGAGGGGGATGTGAGAGTTCGGATGAAATATTATGAAATGGAGATAGATGAAGTTGAAAAAGCCTTAGAAACGAATTTCACTTCGGGGTTAGCGGACGATGAGGCAAGGCAGCGAATTAAGCAGTACGGCTATAATGAATTAGATGAAGGAGAAAAGCAATCAGCTTTACTCTTATTTTTTAGTCAATTTAAAGATTTTATGGTTTTGGTATTACTGGCTGCAACTTTAGTATCTGGTCTTCTTGGTGAATATATTGATGCCATTGCAATTATTGCTATCGTCATTATTAATGGAACTTTAGGTTTTTTTCAAGAAAGAAAAGCAGAAAAATCATTACAGGCATTAAAAGAGTTATCTGCACCACAGGTTCATGTCTTAAGGGATGGTAAATGGAATAAGATCCCTTCAAGAGAAGTAACCGTCGGGGATATATTAAAGTTTTCAAGTGGTGACAGAATTGGGGCAGATGTAAGGATCATCCAGTCTAAAAGTTTAGAAATTGAGGAATCTGCCCTGACAGGTGAATCTGTTCCGGTTTCAAAACATTCAGATTTTCTAAGGACTAGTAATCCAGGAATTGGTGATATGGAGAATATCGCTTTTATGGGAACGATGGTAACACGGGGCAGCGGAGTCGGTGTTGTCATTGCAACGGGAATGAAAACGGCAATGGGGCAAATTGCGGATTTATTGCAAAATGCTGAAACAGCACAAACACCTTTGCAGAGACGTTTAGAGGAATTGGGAAAAATTTTAATTATAGCTGCCTTACTTTTAACAGTTTTAGTGGTTGTAGTAGGGGTTATGCAAGGCCATGATTTATATACGATGTTTTTAGCTGGCGTTTCACTAGCCGTCGCGGCGATCCCAGAAGGATTGCCAGCTATTGTTACAGTTGCCTTATCACTTGGTGTTCAAAAAATGATTAAAAAGAATGCGATTGTCCGGAAACTTCCGGCAGTTGAAACGCTTGGCTGCGCTTCTGTTATTTGTTCAGATAAAACAGGAACAATGACACAAAATAAGATGACTGTAACCCATTTATGGAGCAGTGGCAAGACTTGGACAGTTGATGGAGTTGGCTATGAACCGAACGGAAACTTTTATCAAGATGAAAAAATGATTCAAATAAAGAATGAAAAAGCTTTACAGCAGATGCTCATTTTTGGAATGATGTGTAATCATTCAGAACTTGTGATGAAAGACCAAGGGATTACCCTTGATGGTGATCCAACTGAAGGTGCCTTATTGGTCAGTGCAATAAAGGCTGGTTACGATCGGAATCAATTATTAAATGAATTTACCATCGTAAATGAATTTCCCTTTGATTCTGCTAGAAAAATGATGAGCATCCATGTTAAAGATAGGCAAGGTAGACATTTTATTGTGACAAAAGGTGCACCAGATGTTCTCTTAGGTGTAAGTGAATCGATTTTATGGGATGGAAAAACGCAATATTTAGGGAAAGAGATACAAACAAAGGTCAAAGATGCTATAAATGGTCTTGCGTCAAAAGCACTTCGGACGATTGCCATTGCTTTTAAACCAATTCCAGCTAATACCGTTATTTTGGCCGAACAAGAAGCAGAAAATAAATTAACTTTTATTGGGGTTCAAGGAATGATTGACCCTCCTAGACCAGAAGTGAAAACAGCCGTGAAAGAATGCAAAGATGCAGGAATTAAAACGGTCATGATTACAGGTGATCATGTTATCACTGCAAAAGCGATTGCATCACAGCTTGGAATTTTCACGCAAAAAAGCAAAGTGATTGATGGTAAAGCATTATCCAATTTAACTGTTGAAGAACTGGAAGAAGTCGTTGATGATGTTTCCGTATTTGCCCGAGTTTCACCAGAACATAAGTTGAAAATTGTAAAAGCATTGCAAAATCGTGGGCATGTTGTGGCGATGACGGGTGATGGAGTAAATGATGCCCCTGCAATAAAAGCGGCTGATATTGGTGTAGCCATGGGGATTACTGGTACAGATGTGGCAAAAGAAGCTTCAGCACTTGTTTTGCTAGACGATAATTTTGCAACCATAAAAGCAGCTATTAAGGAAGGTCGAAATATTTATGAAAATATCCGAAAATTTATCAGATACTTGCTTGCATCAAATGTTGGCGAAATTTTAGTTATGTTATTTGCAATGATTTTTGGATTGCCATTACCACTCGTGCCGATCCAAATTCTTTGGGTAAATTTAGTGACAGATGGATTGCCGGCAATGGCGCTAGGTGTGGATAGTCCTGAAGATAATGTGATGAAAAGAGGCCCAAGAAGTCCAAGAGAGGGTGTGTTTGCAAGAGGTCTTGGCTGGAAGGTGTTTTCAAGAGGCTTTTTAATTGGAATCGTGACTCTTCTTGCTTTTATCCTTGTCTACAAAAATGATCCGACCCGACTTCCATATGCTCAAACAGTTGCCTTTGCGGCCCTAGTTATGGCACAGCTCATTCATGTATTTGATTGCAGAAGCGAAAAATCGATACTATCGAGAAATCCATTTGGTAATCAATTTCTTGTATGGTCAGTCATCTCATCGATTGCCTTAATGTTAATCGTTATTTACTATCCACCATTACAGCCGATTTTCCATACCCTTCCAATCGCCGGAAAAGATTGGTTTTTAATAATCGGATTAGCCTCAATTCCAACTTTTTTACTTGCAGGAACGTTTTTGGCAAGAAAAACAAAATAAATTATGTTATAATCCTAAAGGTAGTAGAGTGCCCTCTATTACCTTTTCCTATTGAAATGGAATCGGAGCAACTTAAAACTCTCCTTAATATCTTGATGAAATCATAAATATTGAATGTTTTTGAGCACTTTTATATAGATTGGATGTGCTAAAAGATGATTATTAGTATGACAGGCTTTGGAAGAAGTAAAGTAGTATCAGGGCCTTATGCGGTAAATGTAGAAATTAAATCTGTAAACCATCGTTTTTCAGAATTTAGTATTCGAATGCCACGTCAACTTCTAAAAATTGAGGAAAAAATCAAGAAAAAGCTAAATCAGCATATCCGCCGTGGAAGAGTGGAAGTATATGTGACTTTAGAAGGGGAAGGAACAGTTACCCGTAAAGTCCATGTTGATTGGAAGTTAATTGATGAATATTATCAATTTATCGAACAAGCTAAAGAAAAATATGACCTTGAAGGTAAAATAT
>DATFAH010000050.1:0-2179 GCA_035254805.1 Caryophanales bacterium
ATAGCCCTGTTTATATAAATCCATTGCTCGGTGGAATATTTTGGACAGAATCACCTCTGCACCTCGGGAGACAGGGTGAAAATATACTTGCCAGTACATTTGGTAGCGGCTCATGATATAGTCCTCGACAGCATGCATGCCGCTATGTTTAATCACGACCTGATCCTCTTTCGGGCGCATGACCCTTAAAATTCGTTCCATATCAAACTGTCCATAGCTAACACCTGTAAAATAGGCATCTCTTTGCAAATAATCCATCCGGTCTGCATCAATTTGACTGGAAATCAAACTAACAATTAGCTTTTTTTCTGAAGTTTTCGCGATAACATCGGCAACACTTTGAGGAAATTCAGGGCCTATTCTTGCTAATACTTTATTAACCTCAGTTTCGCCCAAAATGATCGCACGGCTAAAGGCTTCATGATCCGTATCAAATACTTTTTCAAAGGAATGAGAGAATGGACCATGCCCTAAATCATGAAGCAGTGCTGCGCATAATGTCAAAAGCCGATCTGAATCATTCCATTCCGGTCTTCCGAAAAACACATCGTCTATAATCCGGCGGACGATTTCATAAACCCCAAGAGAATGATTGAACCTGCTGTGCTCTGCACCGTGGAAGGTTAAAAAAGTTGTCCCAAGCTGCTTAATTCTTCTCAGGCGCTGAAATTCCTTCGTGCCAATTAAATCCCATATTACTCGATCTTGAATATGTACATAGCGATGAACCGGGTCTTTAAACACTTTTTCCTCACTAAGCTTTTCTGTCGAATATACCATTGGCTGCCAACCCTCCTATACTTGTTTCTATTATATCCCCAATGAATAGGCAAATCCCAACAAATTTCACCACTAGATTTCGACAAAGTAGGCCCGATTTTTGGTTTGGCGGATATGTTAGGAGTTTTGACGGATATATTCACTTCTTTAGCAAAATACCCTTTTTCCCGGAGATCATTTCCCCTTCAAAAAGAAAAACCACCTAAATTAGGTGATTATTTGATCTTTTTATTAATTTTTTCCATTAATTCTTCTTCTGTTAATGCGGCAATCGGACGATTATTGACAAATGCAAAGGTTTTTTTTCGGCCAGGCCCGCAATACGATTGGCAGCCAACCTCAATTTTTGCATCAGGATCTATTTCTTTTAAACGAGGGATTAAGGTTTTTAAATTAACACCCTGGCAGTCGTCACATACGCGAAACTCATTTGACATTTCTTCCATCCCTTTCTGCGATATATGTGAATGAAACGAATTGTTTACGTCATATCTAAGACATTTTACAGTTACTTTTATTTTAATGCAAGCGGCTTTAATCACTTGTAATCTTCAAAAAAATCTACTATCCTTTCATTCCCTTTTGTATAAAGCTTTAAAAAATTGGAAATCCTAAGACTAGAACTTTTAAAAACTCGTTAGAAAATCTAACGATGTTCATTGTAAATTGTTAAGGGAGTTGAAGAAATGAAAGTTCGCCAAGATGCCTGGACAGATGAAAATGATTTACTTTTAGCTGAAACGGTTTTAAGACATGTAAGAGAAGGCAGTACACAGCTTAACGCTTTTGAAGAAGTAGGTGACAAGCTGAATCGGACATCTGCCGCCTGTGGTTTCAGATGGAATGCGGTTGTACGCCACCACTACGAAAAAGCATTACAGCTATCGAAAAAACAAAGAAAACAAAGACAAAGAATTTTAGGAAAAGACCAAGGAGGGAAGAAAAAACTTCTATATAGTCCACCAATGGGGGCTACAGAGGAATTAGAACCACTACCGGTTGTGAGTATGGAGGAACCAAATCCTGTATTTGAGTCTGTGCCAATGGAAATGGCTGCTGAACCATATGTTCCAAGCTTTAAGCACGGAGCAGGAGCCAATATCTCACTCGATAACGTCATTGATTTCTTGAAAAACTTCAATCATTCCAATCTGCAAAACGATGCATTAAAAAGCGAGAATGAAAGATTGAAAAAGGAATTGGCTGATTTAAGAAAACAAAATACGGAAATGGCAGTAAAAATTAATGACCTTGAACAAAATTCCGTTACCGTTCAGGAAGATTACGAGACACTATTGAAAATCATGAACCGTGCCAGAAAACTTGTTTTATTTGAGGAGGAAGAAAGACCTACAACGAAATTCAAAATGGACCGAAATGGTAACTTAGAAAAAGTAGC
>DATFAH010000051.1:0-5814 GCA_035254805.1 Caryophanales bacterium
CATGAAATTCATTGCTTTAAATAAATTACTTTTACCACTTGCATTTGCACCGTAAATAACCGAACTTTTTAGTAAGTTAATATTCGATTTTGTAAAGGTATTAGTATCTTTAAATTCTTTAATTGGAGAAGCAACCATGCTAAAAGTTACAGGTTCCTTAAATGATAAATAATTCTTAACACTAAATTCAATTAACATATTTAATTCCCCTTAAAAAAACAATATAGTTGTTATTAGTATATGGCAATTTGCAAAAAAATACACTATTATGAGAAAAAATCTCAAAAAATCGAATGTTATTTAAGTGAATACGAGGACGTGTTCTTGTAGGAACCCCCACTCGTTAAAGAAAATGCTAAAAATGTACTAGGAGGTGATTTCTATAATTAAAATTGCTTATGATGTTTCTAAAGAAGTTAGTATTAAGGTGAATGAAGTGCTAGAGGAAATAATTTCATTCTTTATTGAACTGGGTGAAGGTAGTGGTGATTTTGACCATCAATTAGAATACATTTTTCCTACGTTTATGGTTAGAAATGAGATTGATAAATGCAAGAAAACAGTATTTGAATTACAGGAGTTTGCAGCAGACAACTTTCAGCATATCCTAACACCACTTCAAGAATATGCACTCTACTTGTTAATCGATTGGTATATAACTGGAAGTGACGAGGAATATAATACGGTAACTGACGTCTCTAATATTATTCTTAAATCTGAAAACGATGAGTATATCATTGAAAATATAGATAATCTCGAATCATTTCAATCATTTTTATTTGCCGACTGGGACTTTTTAGATGTTGATTCGTATGTTGATATGTTTTTTAATTCTCCCAAGTCACTAGAATTTTTTAATATTGATCTCGATGAATATATAGAATTAATGCCATATGATATTAGAGATAGGTATCTTCAAAAGCGCAACAATAACCAATTACCTAATGAAGATAGTGAAAATATATAGGAGTTAATTATTAGAGTGATTTATTCTGCTATTAAGCAAAAAGAATTGGACCCTAGAAGATTGTTAGAGACAAAAGAAACACAATTAAGCGATGACATTGCTCATATTTTGCAAACATCATTAGCTGATAAAGGAATGATTGTCGCTAGAGAACAACCGGGTGGATTTGCTCAAAAAAGTACAGGAGAACTTGACTTTTTCATCTATACCCAGACAAATCATACATTTAAGCCAATTGCTATTGGAGAAAATAAGGAATGGGGCAATTTTGTAAAGCAATTTAAACAGTTAATTGGCTACATGAAAGAGGATATTCCTTTTGGCTTTACAATCCTTTTTAATAAAAAAACAAATCTCCACACTGTGATGGATAAAAGGGAAGTGATGTTAGAAGACTTTTACTTGGATATAGACGGTAAAAAATACTTTGAAACACTAGAGTTAACAAAGGGTTTTCATGAAATAAAGGATATACTTATTTCGAAACACCAAAATCCGGAGAATCACACGCATTTTAAAATATATCATTTTATTGTTAATGCACATAGACCTGAACGGGAAGCAGCCGCCAAGCAAGCTAGATGTTAGGAATCAACCCATATTTAACTTAGATAATTTAATTCTGCATTGATTGTTAGGCAAGTTCTCGATGACAGCAAATGACAGTGAACAATAATAGAGGATTTAATTCCGACCCGATATTTTCAGCAGAATTGTTGAAAGGAACGGTTTATCCGAAATTTTTCGGGGTCAGACCCCTATTCAGAGGGACATATTCAGAAAACCGTATATTTCCTTTTGCAGAGTTATCTGATTTAAGAAGAGATCTTTTGAAAAAAGTTAGGAAGTTGGCTGAAAATCAGAGGTCAAATCATCCTTGGAAGTTAATGAATGATATGGAATTACTAAAGAGCGCAGGACTATACCTAAAGGATTTACAAAGTGGAAAAGAGGGATTTACCTTAGCAGCAATATTGCTTCTTGGGAAAGATGATTTAATCATCTCGGCTCTACCACATTATAGAACTGATGCTATTTTACGTAGAGATAATGTAGACCGCTATGATGACAGGGATGATATAAGAACCAATTTAATCGAAAGTTACGAAAGGCTCATGCAGTTTATAGCAAAACATCTAAATGATAAATTTTATTTAGAAAAGGATCAGAGAGTAAGTCTAAGAGACACTATTTTTAGAGAAGTCGTATCAAATATTCTTGTTCACCGTGAGTTTTCAAATCCTTTTCCAGCAAAGCTAGTTATTGAAGATCAAAGGGTTTTCGTGGAGAATAGTAACAAACCACATGGTAATGGAACCATTGATCCAGTTAATTTCTCTCCATTTCCAAAAAACCCTACAATTGCGAAGTTCTTCAAGGAAATAGGGCGAGTAGACGAACTTGGTTCAGGTATTAGGAATACTTACAAATATAATAAAATCTATTCAGGAGCAGAACCTACTTTTATTGAAGGGGATGTGTTTAAGACAATCATCCCGCTAGTTTCCCAGGCTTCTGAGCAAGTTACCGAGCAAGCTACCGAGCAAGCTACCGAGCAAGCTGATGAGGAAATAAAAAAGCTGTTAGAATTTTGTAAAGTGCCTAGGTCTAGAAATGAGATGCAAGAATTAATGCAGCTACACCACAGAGAGCATTTCAGAACCAAAGTATTGAACCCTTTAATTAAAGGTGGATTATTAAAATTAACTTTACCTGATAAACCAACAAGTCCTAAGCAAAAATACTATACAGATTAAGAACGGTGCCTGTCACTACCCGAAATTTGTCAAAGATTGATAGGGTTTTGGTGTAGTGGAAAGTGTTAGAATAAATGTGCAACTGAATATTGTGAGGGTGGTTGGTTGTTGCGCTTCTTTCCTTTTTAGGAAGGGAGGTGATAATCATGGAAACATTTCTTGAATTACTCCGAGAAATTCTGAAGGGAATAATGCGAGAAACAACAGCTTATTTCTTTCGGAAGAATGTTCTAGAGCACAAGAAAACCACCCCGCGCCGTAGCAAGCAAAAGGGTGGTTCTCAAGAAAAGAACTAAATTTATGACAACCACCACCCTGACGGTAGAGGTTGCAGGGAGAAGTGTTAGTAGCACTTCTCTTTTTTATTATATGTATATTATATACGAAAAAATTCCTTTTTAAAAGGGGATTAGAATGGTGCACTGTCACTCCCCGAATTTTTTATTTCACAGGATGTTTCGCTTAAGTCTTGGTTGTTTATTTTCTTCTTTAAAGAAGCACGAGGATGGATTAATAGCTTCCGATCCTGACTTTATCCACATACATGGTGGTTTGTCTAGCTAGTGGTATTGGTGTGTTTCTTTTTCGCAGTGACGCCCCGGAACTCCCCGAAGAAACACGGGAAGACCGTCCCAAATGTTTTACCCCAATGTTTTACGATTTGTTTACTCACCTACTAGTCCATCACCATCTCGATCGTCCATATATTTATAGAGCCATGAATCGCGCGTAATTGGCATTTTAAAGCCAGCAGCTTTGGCTTCAGCAATCGTAACACTTCCATTATGATTGGTATCCACTTTACTAACATCTTCATTACTACTTACTGTTTCGTTTGCTGGTACATCGTCTGTTTTCGGTGGCGTACTGCTCGTACCTGTCATCTCCCCTAAATTTTTGTTTACTTTATCTGGGTTTACATTGTCAAATTCATCTGTAATGGATCTGCCTTGAATTTTGTAAGTGAATTTATAATGGCTAGGAATTTGCGTCTCTGTATTTGGATATTGAATGATTGCTACGAAATCTGTGCAACCTCCTTTATCTCGAATCACTTTTTCCATATAAGTTTGATCGCCGTGCCTATTGAGAATGCTGTCTTGAGGTGTAATGTTATATGCGTTAGATACACCCCCAAGAGAGTCAGCAATCACATGCCCTTTATCCAAGGTTGGACTCTCTGTACCGGGAACCTTTGCTTCATCAGAATAGTATCTCCCAGACGATAAAACATCTTCAGTATTCGGATTTTGGAGTGTTATATTTTTTGCCTCAACACGAATTAGCTGTCCATATTCATTTGTAAAAGCCCAATATTCCCTGTCGCCAAACCCGACATCAACTCTGACATTCGGCTTTCTATTTCCTGACATATCTCCGCCATCTACTACAATTAATGTATATTTTCTGTAGTCAAAGTCACCATTAACACTTGTAATCGTTGTACTAGTGGCAGGAAGGCTTTGACTGACTACGCTTTCACTAGTCGTTTTTTTCGCTTCATCGTCAAGTGTACCTTTTTTGCTTTCTGTATTATTTTGTTGTGAACAACTAGTAAATAAAATTAGTAGTGAAAGGAGTAATAAAATAATTTCCCATGATTTTTGATAATATTTTTGTTGCATATTGCACCTCATTTTATAATTGAAATAGAATTATTTTACAACATTTATCTGGGTTATAATGTAAACATTTACACATTTACCTTAAATATATAATATTACGGTTAATATTGTTTAAGATTTAGAGATTCACAATGTGTAAGAACTCTGAGAGAAGTAATGTATTTTATCATCTGTCCGCCGAAAAACCACCAAAATCCACTCTCTTAAAGATTACTCATTTTCTACCTAATAAACAAACAATTTCCACGTGCCCTGTATATGTAAACTAATACTGATGGCACGGTTCCTCACTATAAATCCTAATCTACAACCTCGACAATCTGCCCCGCTTGTTAAATAAGAGTATAGAGCCCTTATTAAAACCATACTGGTTTGTCGAAGAAGTTATATCCTTACAGAAAATAAGCCATTCTCATTTATTTGAGAGGGGCCGATTAAAACAAATAAAGAATATATTGTTGAATATCTTCTTCATTCAAATCTTCAATCGATTTATTGTGGTCCTGCAAAAAAGACAAGAAAGCTTTCATTCTTCGTCGATAGGATTCTCTAGAGGAATCCGGAGTATCTTTTAGTTCAAAATATAGTTCTATTTTTTCATCGTAATTATTCATGGTGTTACCTCCTGAATGTATTTAATAGTTGATAATCAACCATCAGGAGATGGTCCTCAGTTAATTTCGAGGAATAAGAAGTTATATATTTTTGTATAGTTCCGTGTTATATTTTCTGAATATTACGATATAAACTATTGATTATAGTAACGTCTCGAAATATGTCGAATGTTGATAGGTTAAATGAATGGAAAAATATAATAAACTGAAATAGCGACTGAATATTGTGAGGGTGGTTGGTTGTTGCTCTTCTTTCCTTGTTTTAGGAAAGGAGGTGATAATCATGGAAACATTTCTTGAAATTCTTAGAGAAATTCCAAAAGGAATCATGCGGGAAATAGCTGCATATTTCTTTCGGAAAAAAGTTCTAGAAGACAAGAAAACCACCCTACGCCGTCACAAGCTTAAGGGTGGTTCTCGACAAAAGTAAATTAGTCTAACAACCACCACCCTGACGGTAGAGGTTGCAGGGAGAAGTGTTAGTAGCACTTCTCTTTTCTTATTATATGCCTATTATATACAAAAAAATCCCTTTTTAAAAGAGGGATGTTATAAATATCAGTAAGTGGGGTCAGACCCCCATTCGGGTGCGCTTCATTAGGGTGATGAATCCGAAACGGAGCAAAAAACACCCACGGAACCCGCTTCATAAGGGTGATGAACCCGAAACGGAGGAAAAAACTCCCGTGAAACCCGCTTCATAAGGGTGAAGAACCCGAAACGGAGGAGCAAAAAACACCCACGGAACCCGCTTCATAAGGGTGATGAACCCGAAACGGAGCAAAAAACATCCGCGGAACCCGCTTCATAAGGGTGATGAACCCGAAACGGAGCAAAAAACATCCGCGGAA
>DATFAH010000052.1:0-2970 GCA_035254805.1 Caryophanales bacterium
TGGACAGGATAAAATCATTTTAAACAGCGAAGAAGCATAAAATAAATATAAGGCATACAATAAAAAAGACCAGACATGCGTGAACATATCTGGTCATGCAATAGACGGTTCCCTTTAAGGGGGTCGGCTATTTAGGCGAAGAAGTCCACCCGAAAGAGCCGTTAACTCAAGGGTGGATTATTTTTTTTGGTTAAATGACAATATTGCTACGACTAGTGTTGCAAAATGCCGGTATAGCACGATGATGTTCCCCGTTAACAGCAGATACTGTTTTTCCTTTTCCCACAATCGTAAATGAATCTTTTTCTATGATTTTGTAGTCCATTTTTTTAACACCTCGGATTTACTAGATTCACATTAAGTCTAATGAAAAATTTGGGATTTTTCAAAGGATAAACTTATTATTGTGTGGGTTCACCCCAACAAAAAATAAACTGACCCCCATTTTGAAGGTCAGCTCCTATTCAGGTTCCACAAAAAGTTCGGTATGGTTGTTTAGATGGTGCTGGAAATGAACAGTATTCTTTCTCCTCTTCTGAATATACATAGGGTTTTGAAAGAACACGAAGTAGTTTCTCCATTACATGTAGGTCCCCGTTTAACGCTGCTTCAAGTGCTTCTTCCACACGATGATTTCGAGGAATAACACCAGGATTTGATTTTCTCATTAACTGATTTACGGAGATTTTAGATTCTTGCTGCCGTTTAAGTCTTTCTTGCCATCGCACATACCACTCAGTAAAATCTGGAGCTCCAAATAAACCTGTTTCCTCCGACTGTTCTAAAGTTAAAGTACGAAAAGTATTAGTATAATCCGCATGATACTTTTGCATAAGGGTGAGGAGATCCTCAATAAGGGATTGATCTTGTTCCTCTTCATTAAATAGGCCAAGTTTTGCTCTCATTTCAACAAGCCAATAGGTCTGATATAAATGAGAATAACCTGATAACACTTCTTGGGCTAGTTCAATGGACTTTTCCTCTTTTTCAGCCAGCAGTGGTAATAAGGTTTCCGCAAATCGAGCTAGATTCCACCCGCCAATATAGGGCTGATTTCCATAGGCATATCGGCCTTCCCTATCAATCGAGCTAAATACCGTTTTTGGGTCATATTCATCCATAAACGCACACGGACCATAATCGATGGTTTCACCGCTGATTGTCATGTTGTCCGTATTCATAACCCCATGGATAAAGCCAACTAGCATCCATTTGGCAATCAGCGAAGCCTGACGTTTGACCACTCCCTGAAGTAATGATAGATAGCGATTCTTATCGAATGGAATATCCGGAAAATGTCTTTGTAAAGTATAATCAGCAAGCTGCTGCAGGTCGTTGGCTTTCCCCCAATTTGCTGCATACTGAAAAGTGCCAACACGAATATGACTCGCGGCAACACGCGTTAATATCGCACCAGGTAGGTAAGTTTCACGAATAATGTCCTCACCCGTTGTCACAACTGCTAGGCTTCGGGTTGTCGGAATGCCAAGGGCATGCATTGCTTCACTAATGATGTATTCTCGCAGCATCGGACCAAGTGCTGCGCGGCCATCACCACCCCGTGAATATGGGGTTCTGCCTGAACCTTTGAGTTGAATATCCACACGCTCCCCTTTTGGAGTGATTTGCTCTCCAAGTAAAACAGCCCGACCATCTCCCAACATCGTAAAATGCCCAAATTGATGTCCGGCGTATGCTTGAGCAAGTGGAAAAGAGCCATTGGGAATTTGATTACCAGCCAAAACCGCGAGTCCTTCATCGTTTTGCAATTCATGAACATTTAAACCTAAAGATTTAGCTAATGAACCATTTAGAATAATTAAATTCGGGGATGTAACAGGTGTCGAAGATGTATTGGTATAGAATAATTTCGAGAGTCGTGAATAACTGTTTTCTAAATTCCATCTTGAATATTTTATGCTTTCCATGGGATCACCTTTTGATCTGAATTATACATATTTTTTATCGTTTGCAAAGCAAATATACCCATATAAAAAGATTTAGACACCTAAAATGGCTGAAAAATATTTTATGAACAAATGGATGTCCGAAGACTTATTTTAAAAAATCACATCCATAAAAAAGACAACTATCATAATCAGCTGAACAACTGCTTTTGCTAACGTTCCGCTTAAAAAAGCTATTAAGGTCGCAAACGCAACTTTTAAGGATTCCATAACTGTTTTCTTTTGCAACCATTCAGCAATAAACACTAATACAAAAGGTACAACAATGACTCCAACTGGCGGAATCACAAAGCTTCCAACAATTAACCCAACTGTTGCCGCTCGCATTCCCCATTTGGAACCACCGGCTTTATCGACAAAATGCAAGTTTGCTAAATAATCCGCTACAAATAATAAAATCGTCAATAACCCCAACATCGTAAACGTGATCCAAGAAAGTTCATTATGATGAATAGCAAAATGATAGATCAAAACGCCAACCCAAATAACCAAAACAGACGGGATAATTGGATAGATAAGCCCCACGAAACTGAAAATGAAACAAGCAATGATCAAAATCCATAATAAAATGGTAAGTATAAGAATCACCTCTTTTTTATGTTACTTTAATCCTTTTCATTTATGTAGGAATATACATAATAGCCCACCTTTAAATTTGTAATATAAGTGTTTTAGTCATGATAAAGTCTATTTGTTCTTCATCACCCATGTAAAAAGAGTGGGCACCAGTTTGAACAAATCCCAGTCTCTTATAAAAAGCAATTGCGTTTTCGTTCTTTTCCCAAACACCCAACCAAATTTTCGCTTTTTTCTGTTCTATTGCAATTTCTATTGCTTTATTAAATAGATATTTACCAAGCCCCTGTTTTTGAAATTTGTTCCTTATGTAAATCCGTTCGATTTCGAGTGATTCATCACCCATTTTTTCAGACTGAACATCACTGGTGTTGATCTTTAAATATCCAGCAATTTCATAATTAAAATAAACAAAAAAGAATTGCGA
>DATFAH010000053.1:0-2540 GCA_035254805.1 Caryophanales bacterium
ACAACAACTTATTTTTATTGTAAAGATTAGACTTTTATGAGGCTTTTTTTTTGCAAAATAAATCTTCATGGTCACCTTTTTCACTTCAGTTCATACATTAGGATGGAGGAGTGGTGAGAGTGAGCATTTTTGAGAACATTATTAATCATAAAATAAACACGATTACTACCAATGAGCTATTAAAGTATGCGAACCAATTTAATATTTCGGTAAATCGTCCACAAGCAACTAAAATTGCCGAATACTTAAAGGGAAAACAATTTAATATCTTTGATAATAAACAACGGATGACAATTGTAAAAGAAATTGCTAAAGTGACTAGCCCAGGGACAGCACAAGAAGTAAACAAACTGTTTAAGCAATTTACAAAATGAAAAGCTGTGCATGAGGCACAGCTTTTCATCATTATCATGATTGCATGATCAAATCAAGAAGATTATCATTAAAATTTCCATCACGCAGCATTGCGATTTCAAATTTATATGGTGCTTTTTTATTATTCTTATCTTCCCCTACATAAGGAGTCTCTAATATCTTCGGAATATCCGTTAGTTGTGGATGATGGACAATATAATGCAAAGCCTTAAAACCAATATGGCCAAAGCCAATATTTTCATGACGGTCTTTTCTCATCCCAATTGAATTTTTGCTGTCATTGATATGAAGTACTTTCAACCGATCTAATCCGATTATTTTATCAAATTGATTTAAAACTCCATCAAAATCTTCGACAATATTATAGCCGGCATCATAGGTATGACATGTATCAAAACAGACGGAAAGTCTATCATTATAATGAACACCATCCATGATCATCGCTAATTCTTCAAAAGATTTTCCGCACTCTGATCCTTTTCCGGCCATCGTTTCAAGAGCAATTTGCAGATTTTCTTTACCTGTTAAAACCTCATTTAACCCTACAACGATTTTCTTGATCCCTGCTTCTGTTCCCGCATTCACATGGGCACCCGGGTGGAGAACAATTTGTCTTGCCCCTAAGCTTTCGGTCCGCTCCATTTCCGTACGAAGAAAATTGACTCCTAATTCAAACGTATCTGGGTTTGTGGAATTTCCAATATTAATAATGTATGGTGCATGGACAACAATTTCAGAAATTCCATTTTCCTCCATATGTTGCCTTCCTGCTTCAATATTCAAGTCTTCAATCTTTTTCCGTCTTGTATTTTGCGGTGCACCCGTATAAATCATAAAAGTATTCGCATTGTAGGAGACTGCTTCTTCACTTGCAGCTAACAGCATTTTCTTGCCGCTCATTGAAACATGAGAACCGATTTTTAACATGGAATCCTCTCCCCTTTTAGATTATTTTTTCTTATTTAACCTTCTTTGACGCTTTTTAATTTCATTCATCTCCCATTGCATTTTCTTTTTATATCCTGGTTTAACCTTTTGTGGTTTCCTGACAATCGATTTAGCCAATTTATCTGCTTGGTCTTCTTGCTTTTTACGCGTTTTTCGCTTATTACGATCCTCAAGCTCCACAAAGCCATCTTGTTTTAAATCAACATGCTTAAATTGAATTCCCATTTTTTCTAACCGATTTAACGCATCTTCATCTGAGATATCATAGACGGTAAGAGCTATTCCAGATTGACCTGCTCTTGCTGTTCTCCCCACGCGATGGATATAAAAGTCAAGATCGGTTGGGAGTTCGTAATTAATGATGTGACTAACTCCTTCAATATCAATTCCTCTTGCTGCAAGATCTGTTGCCACGATGTATTGATACTCAAGGTCTTGAATCTGCTTCATCATCTTTTTCCGTTCTCTTGGATTTAAATCTCCATGAACACGGCCTACCTTAAGACCTTTTTCAATTAAATAATCGGCAACAATATCGGCCATTTTCTTTGTATTCGTAAAAACAATCGCTAAATATGGATTGAATTGAACCAATGCATCAAATACAATCTGCTTTTTATTACGATGCCTGGATGGCAAAAGCAGATGTTCTAAATTTTCTGCTGCTACTTTCTTTGATTCAATGTGAACATATTTTGGATTTTCCATATATTTTTTCAAAAATGGTTTCAATTTTTCCGGAATAGTTGCTGAAAAAACTAGCATTTGCAAGTTCTCAGGCATTTTCGCTGCCACCTGATCAACATCTTGAATAAATCCCATATCAAGCATCATATCCGCTTCGTCCACAACAAGTGTGTTAGCAGTATGAATAAAAAGGGCTTTTTCATTCATCAAGTCTTTAATTCTTCCTGGTGTCCCAACCACTATATGCGGTTGAATCTTTAATTTTTCAATCGTTCTTTGCTTATCCGTTCCCCCAACATAGCAACGTGCCATAATCGCATTTTCCGGATTACAATGTTCAATTACCTTTAAAATTTGATGGTAAATTTGCGTTGCAAGTTCTCTTGTCGGCGCACATATGACAGCTTGTACCTCTTGTCGTTTAGGGTCAATACGTTCTAGGATTGGCAACACAAAGGCATGGGTTTTTCCAGTACCCGTTCTCGATTGACCAATAGCACTGTCCCCTTTTAATACAAGTGGAATCATAC
>DATFAH010000054.1:0-2215 GCA_035254805.1 Caryophanales bacterium
CGCTTCAGTTTCTAAACCAAGCGCCATTTTCATTTGATCTATCTGTAATGGATCTTTATCCTGCTTTAGCATCTGGTGGAAGTATTTTTGCCATTACAAAGGAAATGATTGCAAAACCTAAAATGTTATTTGAGGCACTAAAAAAATCTACCATTCAAGTATGGGCATCAACGCCATCATTTGTGCAAATGTGTTTAATGGATCCATCCTTTAATCAAGAACTTTTACCAGACTTAAGGGTCTTTTTGTTCTGTGGAGAGATTTTACCAGTTGCGATTGCACAGACATTAATAAACAGGTTCCCAAAAGCCAAAATTTTTAATACGTATGGACCAACAGAAGCAACTGTTGCTGTAACTTCCGTTGAGATCACGCCAGAACTAGTAAATGAATATCCAAGCCTGCCTGTCGGGTCACCTAAGAGTGATACGGAAATTTTGCTTGTCGGTGAAGATGGAAATGAAGTTCCTGACGGAGAAAAAGGTGAGATTATCATCGTTGGGCCAAGTGTAAGTAAGGGGTATTTAGGAGAAATAGAACTCTCAAAAAAAGCGTTCATCCCTATGAATGGCCAAATGGCTTATAAAACTGGTGATGCAGGCTATAGAGAAAATAGACAGCTTTTTTATAAAGGGCGAATAGATTTTCAAATCAAACTGCATGGCTATCGAATGGAACTGGAAGAGATAGAATACCATATTTCCCAATCATCCTATGTCAAAATGGCTGTTGTGCTCCCTGTTATCCAAAATGGAAAAATTGAATATTTAACTGCTGCTGTTGTTCCTTTAGAACATCGATATGAAAAAGAATATCAGCTTACAAGTGCCATTAAAAAAGAGCTTGGCGATGTGCTACCTGCCTACATGATTCCTAGAAAATTTTCATATTATGAGGACCTCCCGATCACTGCAAACGGAAAAATAGATCGAAAACGAATTCGCGAAAAGGTATACGTATGACACCATATGGCTCTTTTACATTCTTTTTTATCATTGCCATTCTCTTAACACCAACTGTTATCCTTGGGTTAAAAGGAAAACGGTTTAATGCCTATAATATGTTTGTGTCCATTCTAGGACTAGCTCTTATTTTTTCAACAAAATTAAACGGCGCAATTGCTTTGATTATTTTTACTTTTTGGCAGACATTGTTAATCAAATGGTATATTAGCTATCGCAAAACATCGAATAGTGGGACTGTCTTTGTTACAGCAGTGATTTTCTCCATCCTCCCGTTGGTATTGTCTAAATTTTTACCATACTTCACTCATGTTACTTGGATTGGTTTCCTTGGTATTTCATATTTAACCTTTAAAGGAACACAATTAATCATTGAGACGCGGGATGGTTTAATTAAAAAGCAAATGTCCATCGCGAATCTGTTATATTTTATTCTTTTCTTTCCGACGATTTCATCCGGCCCAATTGATCGGTATCGTCGTTTTGAAAAAGATTTGGCACTGGAGTTAACAGGTGAACAATATAAATTGCTTCTATATGATGGGATCAATAAAATTTTTCTTGGATTTTTATATAAGTTTATTATTGGATATTCCATCAATCATTACTTTATCGCAAACCTAAGATTTATCGCGACAAGCGATTTTCAAAACCACCTTTACTATATGTACGCATATAGCCTATACCTTTTCTTTGATTTTGCAGGTTATAGTGCTTTTGCAATTGGTGTCAGTTACATTATGGGGATTAAATCACCAGAAAACTTTAATAAACCGTTCATTAGCCGCAATATCAAGGATTTCTGGAACCGTTGGCATTTAAGCCTCTCATTTTGGTTCCGTGATTACGTATATATGCGATTTGTCTTTTGGATGACGAAAAAGAAATGGATTAAAAACCGCAATGCAGTCTCCAATTTAGGTTATATTCTTTTATTTTTATTAATGGGTGTCTGGCATGGTTTAGAAATTCAATATATTGTCTATGGAATCTACCATGCAGTCCTAATGGTTCTTTATAATTCATTTGAACAATTTAATAAAAAACATAAATGGTGGCCTGAGAACAGGTTTACACATGTTGTGGCTGTCATCATTACTTTCCATTTTATTTCTCTAGGGTTTTACATCTTCTCAGGACATTTAATTAAATAAGGAGTTTGATACACATGGAATTTACTTCACAAATTATTGAATTATTAGCTGAAATTTGCCAGGATGATGTTGTTAAAGAAGATCCAAACATTGATTTAT
>DATFAH010000055.1:0-7827 GCA_035254805.1 Caryophanales bacterium
AATTATGAAAAATCACAACAACTACCCAATCTTCTCTTCAAATTTCTTCTCACCCTGAACAAATAAAATGCCTAACTCGTGATGATCACCCTCATACAATGCACGCTGCATGAGGCGAATTTCCCCATTTGTATCGAGCACTTCAAGCTTGCAATGGGCCCGATTTTTTTGCAAAGCCTCATAAAACATGGTTTCATCCTGTACGGCAACTCCATTTACTTTTGTGATCAACTCGCCTACCTGCAAAGTCATTTTGCTGGCAGGAGACTCCGGGATAATTCCTAAGATCATTAAACCATGATTTTTTTTGGAAAAATAAAATGGGTGTGCCTCATCATTGACACGCTGCATGAGCGATAACACTTCACGTCCAATTATGGCAAGTGCCATCACACCGATCGCAGCAAGCGGGAACCAATAACCTGCTAAAGAAAGCAAAGTAATGAAAATCCCCAATGTCATCACTCGTTTACCAAGGATTTGAATCCCCTCTTTAGGCAGAATTCCTTGGATTTGCTGTTGATAGCCAATCGCAAATGGAACAAGGATCAGACTATAATTACCACCGGCAAGATGAAATACCGGCCACCAATCAAATGGGAGATGTAAGGCATTACCTGGTATTAGTAAAAATACCGGCAAAAGCCAAAGACGCTTAACAGAATGCACCCCAACACGCTGGCCACGCTTACTTTTGACCATTTTCGGTGAGGTGCCATGGGGGCCATTTTTAAAAATAAGAAAACCTTCCGTGATGAAAAGGAGACCAAGAATCACAGCTAAAGAAGGGTAAATTTTTTCATTAATTGCTTGAAAGGCATCAGAAAATAGCGGCACCGGCCAATTTTTCTCAGAAGCAAGAATAAGCAAGAAAAATGTTGCCCCAACCGTGTAGGCAGGTGACATCAACCTTACCTTTGTCGTTAAACTCCATAAAAACGTAAAACCGGCAATTAACACGATGGCAGCAAACGGAACCGTTATTCCAACTCCGATAACAATAAGTGAAAAGATCAGGCCTGCCGCTAATCCGAGTGGCATCAGCTGCCTAAGCTCAAAATAGGCATCATACGCCCTAATATGGAAATCTTTTCGCTCCCTCTTTACCCTCATAACCCCTAAAATACCGGCAAGAAAGAAAAGATAATATCCAATTGGATGGAGAAATACTTTACCTATTCCCTTTAGCAACTCAACTAGCCAAACTTCCATCAAGCCCTGCCCCCAGCCTCTACTAAAAATTCTCGTAATCTATTTAAGATTATTTTACCAAAAAGAGATTGGAAAACCTATTACTAGTTTCTTGAAAAAGAAAAATAAGCACATAGGCTCTTTAATTTGCTATTTTTATCATAAGAGCCGGGACCGGTTTTGCTTTTATAATAATTTTTGGTGGTTACCGATGGGAATGACACATTTATGGAGCGCATACTCCTTTATTTTTACTCTGTTCCCGCTCCGTGGAATTGGAATTACCTTTTTACCCGCCGATCATCGAATCAGGTAACCCGCAGAAAACAAATGCAGGGCACGCCCTCAATTTTACCTCGCCACCAACTTTAACGCAGTTTGCAGCTGCAAATCATTTTTTATTTTCTTTATTTCTTTGATCGCTGCTTCTTCCAGCTTTCCAGCTGTAGTGGAGTTAATTTGTCCAGTTGGCTCTAAGTCATTTTGCTGTTGGAATGCTTGAATCGCTCGTTTCGTTTCTTCGCTAAAATACCCATCTGTTCGTCCTGGTGCATATCCCAAGCCCTTTAAAATTTCCTGAACATTTTTGATTTGTTCGTTGTTCATATCCTGAACAAGCGGCTCATCAATTTGAAGCGGGTGGGTTTGAAAAATTACCGGCTGCTTCACAGCAACATCTGGCTTGATCCCTTTTTTGTGAATCCAATTCCCATCAGGTGTCAGCCATTTAAATAAAGTTAACTTAATATTGCTGCCATCACCCATGGAAATGGCTTGTTGAACGGTTCCTTTTCCAAATGTGGTTTCTCCTACTAGCGGATAATCTGCCGCTTCCTTTAACGAGCCTGCCAAAATTTCCGATGCAGACGCACTGCCTTTGTCAACAAGAACAGCAACGGGATACTCTTTTTTCTCCGATAAGTTCGAGAAGAAACGATCCCGTTTTCCATTTCGTTTTTCAATTTGAACGAATGGTTTATCCTTTGGAACAAATTCCTTTAAAATATCTTCAACCGTTGATAAAAGACCACCCGGATTCCCACGAACATCGATAATCAGTCCTTTAATACGATCCCGTTCTAGTGATCTCAACTGCTTTTTAAAATCACCTGCTGTATTTTCTGAAAAAGAGGTTAATTCGATATAACCAATCTTTTTGCCATTTTGTTTTTTCACTGAGGAATAAACAGTTTCAAGAGGAATCTCATCCCGTTTAACGGCAATTGTAATCGGATCTTTTAAGCCTTTTCTTACTATTTCTAATTTAACTTTTGTTCCTCTTTTTCCGCGGATTTTCAATGTGGCTTTGCTAAGGTCAAGTCCCTCGACACTTTCCCCATCCACCTTTAAAATTTGATCCTTAGGCTTCAGTCCTGCTTTTTCAGCTGGCGAATTTTTAAAAGGAGAAACGATCACAATTTTTCCATCTTCCATTCCCACCTCTGCACCAATTCCTTCAAAGGAAGATTCCAATGTTTGCGTAAATTGTTGGGCCGTTTCTTTATCCATATAAACGGAGTACGGGTCCTTCAAGACAGAAAGCATACCTTGGATTGCCCCTTCTGTTAACTTCTCCCGATTCACCTTTTCCACATATTTACTTAAAATAAGATCATATGCCTGGCCTACTTTTTCGAGGTTCTCTGTATCGGTTTGGCTAGAATTCGAAACTTCAACTTTTTGGGTTTTCAATATTTTATCAAGGGCAGAATTACCTCCTGACTCTCCTAAACACTCCGTCACCAAGTATGTTCCTCCTGCCCCTGTAAGCAGAGAACATGTCATCATTAATGCCATCCATTTTCGTTTCATTGCCATCCCCCTCAAAATGCCAGTCCTATTTAAAATAGTTGATCTTTAAACATATATGTAACTAGGGGACAAGTTATGAATAGAATGGAAACGAACAAAACCGCAAGTATTGTTCCATTGAGAATGGGTCGCGCACTTATGAATTCAATTCATCAAACCGTATCACACAATTCACTGAATCAAATATCACTTTCCTAATTAGGCACAAAAAAGAAAGGATGTATATTATTTTATTCCGCTTGACCATTTTCTCCTCCCATTATTGAAAAAGGTATAAAAAGAGGATGCCTAAATGTCATAAATGACACTTCAAGTTTAGCATCCTTTTTTTATTAATTAACTCAACTTTCGCAGAGTGAAATCGGCAAATAAACCTTGATATAACTACAATATCACATACAGGTACTAACTCGGCATCTTTAGTATTGTTTATTAGTGCTTTAATATGTTTGTATGAAATTCTTCCGCAACCAAGTATTGCAAATTTAAGTTTCGACATTTTATTCACATCTGTAATAGCTATATATTATCCTTTTTCATTTCATTTTTCAAAGGATTTGTGAAGAGTATTACTTCTCTTTCAATCTCCTCCATTCTCCTCCAAAAAATCCAATCTATTCTCTAATTAAATTATTCACTAAATAAAAAAGCTAACTTACAAATGTTAAGTCAGCCTTTCATTATTTTATAAGCTCCTATTTGTTGAGGATAGAAATTCATTTAAATACTTCATTATATCCTCTCTAAGTTCTTCATTTTGGAGAGCGAATTCAATGGTCGTTTTCACAAAACCCATCTTCTCTCCAACATCATAACGTTTACCCTCAAAATCATAGGCAAAAACTCTCTGGATTTGATTCAACCTTTGAATGGCATCCGTTAATTGAATTTCTCCACCAACCCCTGTTTCCTGTTCATTTAAAAACATAAAGATCTCTGGAGTTAAAATATAGCGTCCTAAAATAGCAAGATTGGATGGGGCTGTACCTGGACCTGGCTTTTCAACTAATTTTTCAACTTGATAACGTCTGCCTTCCTGTGATGCCGGAGCAATAATTCCATATCGATGTGTTTCTTCGTTTGGTACAGGTTGGACTCCAATAACTGAGGAGTAGGTTTCATCATAAATATTCATTAATTGCTTTAGACAAGGCGTTTCACTTTGAACAATGTCATCACCTAAAAGGACTGCAAATGGTTCATCGCCAATAAAATTACGTGCACACCACACAGCGTGACCGAGCCCCTTCGGTTCTTTTTGGCGAATATAGTGGATATCGGCAATGTTTGATGAATACCTTACTTTTTCAAGTAATTCGATCTTTCCTTTTTCAATCAAATTTTGCTCAAGCTCTGGCGCGTAATCAAAATGATCTTCAATCGCACGCTTTCCTTTTCCAGTAACAATAATAATATCTTCAATGCCTGAAGCAATTGCTTCTTCGACTATGTATTGAATTGTTGGTTTATCGACAATGGGTAGCATTTCCTTTGGCATCGCCTTTGTTGCAGGCAAAAATCTTGTTCCCAAACCAGCTGCTGGGATAATTGCCTTGCGGATCTTTTTCATCCTAATTCCCCCATTTTCCCAATTATCATGTTTCATTAATATAATTTTAATTGCAGACTAATAAAAATTCCTTTATTCAAGGATATTACTATTACCTTATTTTTGGAAGAGGGGTTTTATTCATTTAGTGTGATCAAATCGCGGTTCAAAATTTTACTACATTATTATTTTACTATTTTCAAAAACTTATTATTTGAATGACTATTAAGCTTTACGGCGTCCCAAATATTTTGTTCGGTAATTTCTGTTTTTTGCTGGAGATCAGCAATGGTTCGAGCGAGGCGAATAATTTTAATTTGGGTTCTATTGCTCCAGTTTTCTTTGTAAGCTAATCGTTGTATGAGTTGCTGATGTTGATTTGAGAGAAAACTTTCTTTTATGAGTGTTTGAAAAGAGGCTCTACCATTGCAAATTTCTTTTCCATATCGGTCATATTGCCTTTTTCTTGCCTCTTTTACCCGTTTTCGAACTAAATCTGATGTCTCCTGCTTTTCAATGGAGGTTACTTGCAAATCTACAGGAGTTAAAGATAAAAATATATCAAACCGATCCTTTAATGGACCGGAAATCCGATTTTGATACGAGTTAATTTGCATCGGGCTACATGTACAGTAATGAGACTTCGAACCAGAATAACCACAAGGACAAGGATTCATTGCGCCAATGAGGATAAATGAAGCTGGATAGGTGACGGTTGAACGTGCCCTGCTAATGGTGACGGAACCTGTTTCTAATGGCTGCCTTAGCATATCGAGTGTCTTTTTGGGGAATTCCGCCATTTCATCTAAAAATAAGACACCATAATGTGCTAAGGAAATTTCTCCTGGTTTTGGATTTTGCCCGCCACCAATAATGGACACCCCAGAGGAAGAATGATGTGGGTTTCGAAATGGGGGAACCATCGGATATTGGTTTGTGAGACCACTTAGTTGATAAATACTTTTCATTTCCAAATTTTGTTCATTTGTTAATAGGGGCAAAATGGAGGGGAAACTTTCTGCCAGCATACTTTTGCCACAACCAGGTGGCCCAGTCATAAACAAGTGATGTTCCCCAGCAGCTGCTACTTCTAGGGCAAATTTTGCATAAGTTTGGCCAATGATTTGATCAAAATCTGGATAAGGATTGGATAGGAATGATTTTGTCTGATGTGATGTGAACGACTGGGGTATTGTTTTTCCAGATAGGTGGCCGATCACATCTTGTAAACTTTTCACAAAGATAATTTCTAGTTCATTAAAGTTAAGTTCAGGTGAATTTTCATCATATGGTAAGTAAAGTTTTTTTAGACCTGCCTTTTTTGCCGCTAAGATAGCTGCGAGCATTCCTTCAACCGCTTGAATACTTCCATCCAGCGAGAGACTTCCAATAAAACCTGTCGTTTCAGGAATTTTGATGTTGATCTCGCTTAGATTGCATAAAATTCCAATTGCAATGGGCAAATCAAATAATGGCCCATTTTTCTTTTGTTCAGCTGGAGATAAATTAACAATTATTTTTTGGTGGTGGATCAAATATCCTAATGTATGAAAAGCGGCTGTGATCCGCTGTTTAGATTCTTTTACTGAAGCATCAGGCAAACCAACAATTACAATCGAATTCATACCGGTAACTGCCTGAACTTCAACCGTAACTCGGTACCCCTCAAGTCCTTTTAAACCAATGCTTGTTACTTTTGAAGACATCGCGCGGTAACCTCCCTGTATAAATGTTGATTCATCAACGATTTGAGCCGTTGGTAGGGTGTCAAAAAAATATTCTTCGACACGCTCTTTATTTAATGGGGGGCTGATGATAGATCATGCCTTTTTTTGTGCCAGAAGTGGGTAAATGAAGTTTTTCTACAAGATAGGCTGTTTTCCTTTGGGATGGAAGATGAAGAAATTCACGAAAATCGGCATTTGTGGCTTCGGGGCCGTGAAGAAGAAAATAATCCTCAATTGCTTGTAGATGTGCATCCCCTGTTTTTGTATGACATAGCTTGCAGTGCCATGATCCTCTTTTGTATTCCATTGAAAATTCATGACATTTTGGGCATTGCGCTCCAGTGCGGATATCACATTTATTTATTTTATAATTTTGGAGAATATCACTCCTAAGCGGAGTGTGACTTCGGATTAATAGTTGGCCTAGTTTTTGAATCATTTTTACTTGTGTGAGTGTCTTTTGATATTTTTGTTCTAACTCCAAAATTTTTAAGGCTAAGTTATCGGGCTTACACACATATTGCTGCACCTCATGATAATTTGGATCAGCGGTAATGATGGTGGAAGAATTGCTGATTACAACAAGATATTCAATAGGAAGAATGGGCATTCCGTGAGATTTTAGCCATTTTTGCAATTGAATTTTATGGCGAAGTGCTTGTGAAATCGGGTCTGGAAGCGATTTTTCTTCGCCATCCTTTGTTTGGATAAGTTGACGGTTCTTTTTGTCAAAGTGGATTTTTCCGGAGATATTTTTCGTATCAATAATGAGGTAAAATTTCGTTGATAATAGGGTTGTGTCAATTTGGAAAAAATTCTTGTCATTGTTTAAACGGAGACTATGAAGGATTGAATAATCATTTTTTGAAAGGATTTCGAGGTGGTAATCAACAGATTGTTCCCCACGGTAACTAGCCCACCATTTGTTTAAATCATTTTCTACTTGTGGCCTTTTTGGATAGTTTTTTGGGATCCTTCGTAGAAGCGCTTCCAGCTGGAAGATGATATACGGAATCGGACGATCTTTTATTATCAAAATTTCAACTCCTTTTGTTTGATTTTTACTTTTTTCGCTGTGTTGAGGGTAAAATCCTGCTTAGTGCAGGATTTTTTTTTGTGGTCAGAAGGTTTTTATTCATGTTTCGGGTGCTTTTATTCGAAGTTTTGGGCTTTTTATTGGAAGCTCGGCTTTTTTATTCGAAGTTCAGGCTTTTTATACGAAATTCAGGCTTTTTATTCGAAATTCGGCACTTTTATTCGAAATTCGGACTTTTTATTCGAAATTCGGCACTTTTATACGAAATTCGGACTTTTTATTCGAAACTCAGCTTTTTTATTCGAAGTTCAGCACTTTTATTCGAAGTTCAGGCTTTTTATACGAAATTCAGCTTTTTTATTCGAAGTTCAGCACTTTTATTCGAAATTCAGGCTTTTTATACGAAATTCGGCACTTTTATTCGAAATTCAGACTTTTTATACGAAATTCAGCACTTTTATTCGAAGTTCAGGCTTTTTATTCGAAATTCAGCACTTTTATTCGAAATTCAG
>DATFAH010000056.1:0-2546 GCA_035254805.1 Caryophanales bacterium
TCTCTTATCCCTTTTTCACTTGATTTTAATTTCCATTGATTCATATTAAATTCAGGGAAAAAGGTATCGCCAGCAAACTCTTCGTGAATATGTGTAAGATAAAGGCGCTCGGCAAATAGAAATGTTTCATTAAAAATTTCCGCTCCGCCAATAACAAAAACCTCTTCTTCTTGCCCACGGCAGTATTCCACAAAGTCTTGAACTGAATAAAAAACGTTACAATCCTCGCGTTTGTAATTTACGTTTCTGGTAATGATGATATTTTTCCTGCCTGGCAGTAATCGGCCAATTGATTCGTGTGTTTTTCTTCCCATCGCAATCTGATGACCCATTGTTACCTTTTTGAAGAATTTTAAATCCTCTGGTAAATGCCATGGCAGCTGATTATTTTTCCCGATTACCCGATTATCGTCCATTGCGACAATAAAAGATATCATACACTTACAGCTCCTTTAATATGTGGGTGTGGATCATATCCTTCTAAAGCAAAATCCGAAAATTCAAACGAAAAGATGTCTTTCACATTTGAGTTTATAATCATTTTTGGCAATGGACGTGGTTCTCTCTCCATTTGGAGCTTCATCTGTTCTAAATGATTTTGATAAATATGAACATCACCAAACGTATGAACAAACTCTCCCGGCTTCAATCCGCATACTTGAGCCACCATTAAAGTAAGTAGTGCATAGGAAGCAATATTAAATGGTACTCCCAAAAAGACATCCGCAGATCGCTGGTAAAGCTGACAGGAAAGCTTTCTGTCTGCCACATAAAATTGGAACATACAATGACAAGGCGGCAGGGCCATGGAATCAATTTCTGTTACATTCCAGGCATTTACGAGCAGCCTCCGTGAATTAGGATTTGTTTTTATTTGCTCGATTAACTCACTAATCTGATCAATGGGTTTCCCATCAGCTCCTGTCCAGGATCGCCATTGATGACCATATACTGGGCCAAGTTCGCCATTTTCATTTGCCCATTCATTCCAAATCCTTACACCATTTTCTTGCAGGTAACGAACGTTTGTATCCCCATTTAAAAACCAGAGTAATTCATAGATAATCGATTTCAAATGAAGTTTTTTAGTCGTCATCATTGGAAAGCCTTCTTCTAAATTAAACCTCATTTGATATCCGAATGTGCTAATGGTACCTGTTCCGGTACGATCCCCCTTTAAATGGCCATTCGTTAATATATGATTGCAAAGCTCTAAGTATTGTTTCAAAATCGCCACTCCTCTTATCATTAGCCTTTTCATTTTATACTATTTTATCAAAAAAGCTGCCGAAATTCGACATTTCGACAGCTTCTTCATATCAAATTAAACTTCCAACCCAAAATTTCGGCAAAGGGAAGCCAGTCCACCAGCAAAGCCGCTGCCAACTGCATTAAACTTCCAATCGCCGTTATAGCGGTATAATTCACAAATGACCACAGCTGTTTCAACTGAAAAATCTTCACCAAGGTCATAACGTAATACTTCATTATTGTTGTCTTCATCCACAACTCGAGCAAAAGCATTTGAAACTTGACCGAAGTTTTGATTTCTAGCTTCTGCATCGTGAATAGTTACCGCAATTGCAATCCTAGCAACATAGGAAGGTACTTTACTGAAATCAATTTTAATTTGCTCATCATCGCCGTCACCTTCACCGGTACGGTTATCTCCGGTATGCTTGACAGCACCTGATAGATGCATTAAATTATTGTAGAAAATAAAGTCACTGTCATTAATGACTTTGCCATTGGCATCTGTTAAAAATGCTGATGCATCAAGGTCAAAGTCATGACCTCCATGATAGCGATTCGTATCCCAGCCAAGGCCAATAATGACCTTTGTTAAACCTGGATTTGTTTTTGTTAGATCAATTCTTTGACCTTTTGATAAATTTATACCCATAAAATTTTACCCCTTTTAGCTAAATGAACGAACCACTTCACCAAGACTTGCAGCATTTGTCCCATTACCAATTGCGGCAAACTTCCACTCATTACCATGGCGATAAATTTCTCCAGCTACAAGACAAGTTTTGCCACTATAATCATCAGATAAATTATAATGAAGCAGTTCCTGTTGATTTGAAGGATTGACAATTCTAATAAACGCATTTTGAATCATCCCGAAATGCTGTCTTCTTTTGACACTATCATAAATATTTACAACAAAAACGAGTTTTTGAATATTTGCTGGAACCCGGCTTAACTCAACCATTACTTGTTCATCATCACCATCGCCAGCTCCAGTTAAATTGTCACCTGAATGCTGTACACTGCCACATTTGCTTTTTAAATTACCAAAATAGACTACGTCATTGTTGTTTTGCAGTTTATCGCCTTGACCAAGCATGATGACTGACGCATCACAGTCAATGTTTGGAGCACTACCTCCACCAAATAAGCCGCCAAATAGGCCGCCTTTGCCGCTTTGAACAGGATCCCAGCCCAAACCTACCATGATTTTTGATAACCCTGGATTTCCTTTTGTTAAGTCTACTCTTTGACCTTTTTGTAAATTAATCGCCAAATTCATTCACCCTATCTTA
>DATFAH010000057.1:0-11055 GCA_035254805.1 Caryophanales bacterium
ATATGGTGATACAATCCAAGCAAGTGTTTCACGCATGGAGTTATTTAATAGCTGTCCTTTTAATCATTTTATTCGGTACGGATTACAATTAAAGGATCGAAAGATTTATCGGTTAGAAGCACCCGATATTGGGGATTTATTTCACGCAGCATTAAAACATATTTCTGAAATAGTAAATGAACAGAATATTACATGGGCGAGTCTATCAAAAGCACAGTGTGAAAAACTTGCGAAACAAGCAGTGGAGGACCTTGCACCAAAGCTGCAAAATGAAATCTTGCTAAGCTCAGAAAGACATCATTATATTAAACGTAAATTAGAACAGATCATAACAAGAGCTTCTTTCGTCCTAAGTGAACATGCCAAGGTGAGTGGTTTTTCGCCTATTGAATTGGAACTGGCTTTTGGACCAAAAGGAAAGCTTCCGCCACTTTCTTTCCCATTGAAAAACGGGAAGAAAATGGAGCTGGTAGGAAGAATTGACCGGGTAGATAAAGCTAAAGATGAGAACGGGAATATGTTTTTACGAGTCATTGATTATAAATCTAGTGAAAAAGATTTAAATTTAAATGAAGTGTATTTTGGCCTATCACTGCAAATGTTAACCTATTTAGATATCATCATGACTTATTCAAACGAGTTGGTGGAATCGAAAGCAACTCCAGCTGGAATGCTCTATTTCCATGTTCATAATCCAATGGTCAATTCGACGAAAATGCTGACACTTGAGCAAATTGAAGAAGAATGGATGAAGAAATTTAAAATGAATGGCTTGATGCTAAGTGACCAAAATGTTCTCAAGTTAATGGATCAAACGCTTGAATCCGGTAGTTCACAAATTGTTTCGGCTGGAATCAAAAAGGACGGAACATTAACGAAAAACTCAAAAGTAGCAAGTATGGATGAATTTGAGAATTTGCGGAGTTATGTTCGTAAACTGTATGAGAAAACGGGCAATGCCATTATTGACGGCAATGTAGAAATAACTCCTTATAAAATGAAAGATAAAAAGAACTGTGCGTTCTGCCCATATCGATCGATTTGTCAATTTGATGAATCAATGGAAAACAATTGTTATCGTGTTCTTCCCCAACAATCTAATGAGCAGGTTTTAGAGTTAATCAGAAAGGAGGTACAGGAATGAGTAAACTTGTTATTCCAAAAAAGCCAGATCATGTTACATGGACAGATGATCAATGGAAAGCGATTGTGGCAAACAATAAAGATATTCTTGTAGCTGCAGCAGCAGGATCAGGAAAAACGGCCGTTCTTGTTGAAAGAATCATTCAAAAAATCCTGTCTGCCACAAATCCGATAAATGTTGATGAGCTATTGGTCGTAACATTTACAAGTGCTTCAGCTGCTGAAATGCGGCATCGGATTGGAGAAGCATTAGAAAAGGCCATTAATCAAGACCCAGAATCCCGTCATTTAAGGAAACAACTTAGTCTCTTAAATAAAGCATCGATTTCAACCCTACATTCCTTTTGTATGGAAGTAATTCGCAAATATTATTATTTAATCGATTTGGATCCAGGATTTCGAATTGCCGATGAAACAGAAGCCCAATTATTAAGAGATGAAGTCATGGATGAACTACTGGAAGCGGAATATGGAAAAAAGGATAATGAGGCATTTTTTAACTTGGTGGATTCCTTCACAAGTGATAGAAGCGATGCGGCTCTTCAAGACATTTTGCGTCATATTTATGATTTTGCTAGTGCTAATCCTTTGCCTGATTTATATTTACAATCGATATTGGACATGTATGATGTCACATCAATTGTGAAAGTGGAGGAGCTTCCATTTATTCAAACCCTTCTTTTTGATATTGAGCTTCAATTAGAAGGTGCAAGGGAAATGATTGAAAAAGCGCTGGAGTTAACAAAACTTCCAGGAGGTCCTCAACCAAGAGCAGAAAATTTCATTGATGATCTCAAGGTGATTGATACCTTAATTGCTGCAAAAAAGGATTCATGGAATACACTTTATCAAGCTATGCAAGCATGGTCATTTTCTAGAGCCAAAACGGTTAAAGGGGATGAATATGATAAAGAATTAACAGAAAAAGCTAAAAAATTACGAGATAAAGCATCAAAAAAGATCCAAGGCCTTAAAGATGAGTTATTTTCAAGAAAGCCGGAAAGCTTTTTACGTGACATGGGAGAAATGTTTCCACTTATAGAAACACTTGTGAATTTAGTAAAAGCATTTTCAAAAAAGTTTGAAAAAGTGAAACGGGAAAAAGGACTTGTGGATTATTCAGATTTAGAGCACTATTCTTTAGCAATTTTGGCTGATAAAATGGCATCCAATATGGAGTTTCTTCCTTCAGAAGCGGCTAAATCGTATCGAGAGCTTTTTAAAGAAGTATTTGTAGATGAGTATCAGGATACAAATATGGTGCAGGAAACGATTTTAAAGCTTGTATCAAATGATGATGAACAAAATGGCAACTTATTTATGGTTGGAGATGTGAAGCAATCCATCTACCGTTTCCGGCTGGCTGAGCCTAATTTATTTTTAAGAAAATACCATCGATTTACAAAGGATGGGGAATTATCAGGCTTACGAATTGATCTTGCCCGAAACTTTAGAAGCCGGAAAGAAATATTAGCTGGAACCAACTTTTTGTTTAAACAAATCATGGGTGTGAAGGTTGGAGAAATCGAATATGATGAAGCAGCCGAACTAAGAATTGGCGCCACATATCCAGAAGAAATGCCATACCCAATTGAGCTAATGTTGATTGATCAGAAAGTGGAGGATGAAACGGAACAAAATCTTGAGCAAGAAGCCATTTCGCAGCTTGAGGAATTGGACCCGGCTGAACTGGAAAAATCCCAGCTTGAAGCGCGGGTTATGGCAAGTAAAATTAAACAATTAATTGCGAGTGGGACTGGTGTTTATAATCCTAAAACAAAGTCCACACGTCCTCTCATGTATCGAGATATCGTGATTTTACTTCGTTCAATGACATGGGCTCCGGAAATAATGGAAGAGTTTAAACAACAAGGGATTCCGATATATGCAAATTTATCAACTGGTTATTTCCAGGCTACTGAGGTTTCGATTGTACTTTCACTCTTGCATGTGATTGATAATCCACTACAGGACATTCCATTAGCATCTGTTTTACGGTCGCCAATTGTCGGCCTTAATGAAGAAGAATTGGCTCAAATACGTATTAACTGTAAAAAAGGCTCATTTTGGGATGCCGTATCATTATTCTGCAAAATGAAACCGAATGTAGCGGAAGAAGTAATATACAAAAAACTCCGCCCATTTTATGATCAACTAAAAAACTGGCGTCAAATGGCAAGACAAGGATCACTCTCGGCGTTAATCTGGCAATTATACCGGGATACCCATTTTTATGATTTCGTTGGCGGCTTGCCAGGTGGCAAGCAACGGCAGGCAAACTTGAGGGCATTATATGATCGGGCAAGACAGTATGAAGAAACGTCCTTCCGTGGATTGTTCCGCTTCTTAAGGTTTATTGAAAGAATGATCGAAAGAGGCAGCGATCTTGGTGCAGCTCGGGCACTTGGTGAACAGGAAGATGTTGTGCGCTTAATGACAATTCACAGCAGTAAGGGCCTCGAATTTCCTGTCGTGTTTGTAGCAGGTCTTTCACGAAATTTCAATATGATGGATATTCGTAAATCTTATTTGCTTGATAAGGAATATGGTTTTGCGGCGAAATATGTGAATGCTGAAAAAAGAATTGCGTATCCATCCTTGCCACAACTAGCGTTTAAGAGAAAGAAAAAAATAGAAATGCTTGCTGAAGAGATGAGAGTGTTATATGTTGCACTAACTCGGGCAAAAGAAAAGCTGTATTTGCTTGGAACGTTAAAAGATGCCAATAAACAAATTGAACAATGGAATAGTGCTGCTCTAAATCCTAATTGGCTATTAAAAGATTACGAAAGGGCTGCTGCTAATAGTTTCTTAGATTGGGTAGGGCCTGCGCTTATCCGCCATCAGGATTGTACTTGTTTAACGGAAAACAAATCTAACAACGTGCTGATCCCAGATGAAATAAGGTATCATCCTTCCTCGTGGAGAATTGTAAAAATGAGTGCAGAAGAGATTAGAAATCAGGAAATATCACAATCACAGAACGAAAATCAATACTTGCGAATGGTTGAAGGATCAGGAATAGTGCCTATAGAATCAGCATTTGCTGACGAAATCAATTCCCGGCTTTCATGGAAGTATCCATTTAAAGATGCATCATACTATCGTTCTAAGCAATCTGTATCTGAAATAAAAAGACAACAAGAAATTACTGATGAATATAGTGGGAAAGACTTATTAAGGAGGTACACGAAATCGATTTTATCCCGGCCAAGGTTCATGCAAGAGAAATCTATATCTCCGGCTGAACGGGGAACAGCCATGCATTTAGTGATGCAGCATGTGGACTTTTCTAAACCAATTACTAAAGGAACCATTCAAGAACAATTGTTGTGGATGGTTGAACGTGAATTGCTTACGAAAGAGCAAGTCGAAGTCATAGATCCAGGTCTTATCGTCCAATTTTTTCAATCTTCATTAGGGAACAGAATTTTGGGTGCCAAAATGGTTAAGAGGGAAATTCCATTTACACTTTCATTACCAGCCAATGAAGTCTATTCAAATTGGCGAAACGAGGATGAATCGATTTTCATTCAAGGAGTCATCGACTGTATTTTTGAAGACGATAATGGACTTGTGTTAATTGATTATAAATCAGATGGAATAACGGATCGTTATAAAGGTGGGGTTGAACAGGCAAAACCAATTATGGAGGATAGGTATAAAGTGCAGATTGATCTGTACACAAGGGCAATCGAGCAAATATGGAAAAGAAAAATCACAGAAAGATTTTTATTTTTCTTCGATGGTGCCCATGTTTTAAAGCTTGACAGGTAAACAACTAGAGCTTTGAATTTTAACTCAAAAATGACATAAACCTGTAATGGGGTTTATGTCATTTTTAATTGTTTCCTGCAATGGGCTGATCTACTAAATTTGTATCTAAAACATTTGTACCATTTAATCCATTATTTGTTACAATTATTCCCCCGGTATTAAATGCACCTTGACCGGCAAATGTTTTGGAGCCGCTTTTTGGAGAAATATATAAGGTGTCTCCAAATTGGACGACTCCCCCACTAACATTAACGATTTGGACTGGACCAATAATGGCAGGCATTTTGTAAACACCCTTTACGTAAAATCTAAATATATTACTTAGCTTATTCTTTCCTTGAAAGAAGCTGCCTAATGTGTTTAACCCTTACCTCCATTGAAATATTTTGACTGTTACCAACATGTAAGATAGATGCTGAAGAAATCCCTATTATTCCAATTCTATTTACTTTGATAATAGGATTTACGTTATTTGAAATATAAGTTAAGTTTTCGGTAATGGGAGGTAGCGGAATTGGTTTGGAAAAGATAGGATAGTCAGAGTAGTTACCTTCATATCCAAAATCGATTTCTGCCTCTCTTTGAACAGCAAGGGCTCTGGAATATCCATTGATTACGCATGAATCACCTAATTGGATAATCGAAGCAAAGGAAGCAATTTTAACATTTAGTGTATCAATTGAAGATGTTCTCTGAAGCATTTTTATGTCACATCCGGTGCTAATGGGACAAAAGGTCCAATTATTAATGATTCTGCAGGCGTATCAAAGGCTGAGGCAAGCTGAATGGATTGTGTATCACCGACCATTACTAACGACGAGCTTGCAACCCCAATGATTTTGATATTCCCGACGCAAAGCTCCCTGTTATAGACTTCAAAAATCATTTTGGAACCCCACCTTTCATATTTTCAGGCAAATTACTTAAAAAAACGGATACACCGTTTTGAATTTCTTTTTTGATTAGATCAATAATATTTTGGGTGGCTAATTTTACGTTTTCTTCTGTTCCATCAATTGGGGTAGAGGCTTTTAAATGGAAATCTATTCTGGTAGGAAGCTGTTTTTTTATATCCTCTTTTATAAAAGATAAATAGGATTCATTTGATTGGATATTTAATCTACTCTCTGTTTCTTGAAGGATTTCTGGTAAATCCGTCTCTAAATAGCTTAGAAGGGCATCTTCAATATCCATAGACCTTTGCATTTGTTCTTTTGGAGTTGGAGTAATGTTCGCTCCGTTTTTTGCGGCAAAATCCTCGATTGTTTCCGCATCTGTTGGGTTTAGGCCAATATTTAACGTTCCTTCAAGTGTTTCCACTTTCAATTGATCAAACTTATATTCAATGGTATCTACATGAATAGTAGGTTTATCTTTTAACTGCTTTAATTCTGCTAATATTTGTTGATTTATTTTTTCTAAAGCTGTTATTCTCTGCTCCTGGGATTGAACACAGCTTTGCAGCCATTGAAGAGTTTGATAGTAATCTTGATACATGAAATCACCTCGCCGAAGAATCGTTTTTATTTTTTCGAAAATGAACAAACAAATTTATTTTTAAGAAACAGAAGTTCTTTCTGCTTTTTTGCGAACAGGTGCTTGCAGCGGGACAGCAGGTGCTAATATGTGAGCAGGAGCCCCCGGTGTCGGTTGTTTGAAGGATAAAGGTGCAGGCTGAGTAAAACCGCCAGTATTATAAAGGTATGAGGCAGGTTTGATTATTCCTGCACTTCCAATTTGTAAAACCGATGAATTTGTAATCCCACCAATTTTAATAAAATGGATATGAATGGACTGCTGGATATAGAAGTTCATGTTAAACCACCCATTTCCTAAGCATTAAGAATGATTCCTTGATCAATGGAGTCTGGGTCATACGTATTTGTTGAACTTTGCTGGTTTCGGAGTGTTAAGTTATCCCCAGTATTAAATGAACCAGCGCCGGAAAAAGTTTTTGCATTTGATAAAGGCATTATTTTATATACATCCCCAATGTGGAAGACTGAACTGCTTCCTAAAGTAATGACTTGGGCAACCCCTACGATCGCTGGCATAGTCTACACCCTTTTTTTAAAGTTATCACTCATATCGTATGTGTCATGTATAGAAAGGTGATTCATTCGCCTAAATTAAAAGTATCGTTATAATTGTCTAAATTATTAAAAATGGTTATTTAGACCTATAATTTTCGACGATAAATGATTAAAAAGTGCGATATCCGACAAAGTTAAATCGTAATATGATGTCATTAAGAGATCAGTCGGAATTGGATACAAACTGAATCTCGATAAAGGCAAAGCTGATGAAAATCAGTGACGCAAAGCTAAAGGGGCTAAGGTGCAAAGCACTACGCCAGCCAGTTACCGAAGGATCAGGGTACATCATGTTGTACTTTATTTATTGACCCCCCTTTCGGTATAAGGCAGGGTCATTTTTTGTTGGATGGAGGTGAAAAAGTTTTGAAGGTCGTGAACCTGTCAAATGGGACGGAACTTGCAAATTTTGTAGCAAATGCTGATACATTTTTTAAACGATTAAAAGGGTTGATGTTTACAAAAAGTTTGTCGGCAGGACACGGCTTGCATATTCAACCCTGTCGATCGATTCATACTTATTTTATGAACTATGAAATTGATGTACTTTATTTAAGTGATCAATTTGAAATTGTAGGCATGGACGAAAAAATGAAGCCAGCATCAGTTGGAAAATATCAGAAAAAGGCTTTCTCTGTACTTGAACTTCCCGCTGGGACCATTAGCAGAACGGAAACAAAAATCGGACATTATATCTTAATTAAATGAAAAGGAGTGTTTATAATGATCAAAAAAATAAAAGCATTGTTTAAAGAAGAAGAAGGACAAGGTATGACAGAATATGGATTAGTTTTAGGAATTATCGCTGTGGCAGTTGTTGGTGCATTGGCACTATTACGTGAACAAATTATGGATATGTTTGATACAGTTGTTGCGGCTGTTACAGGTAGAGATAACCCCCCAGCTGAATGATCTATGACAAAGATAGCCTTGCGTTCTATAAAAACGTGAGGCTTTTTTCAATAAACCATCCTGATGAAAAGAGGGACAAGGATGTGGAGTAATGTATTGTTAATTATACTCTTAATCATATGCGTTTTTACGGATATTCAGAAAAGGAAAATCTATAATTCTGTTTTATTTCCTTTTTTATTAACTAGTTTTGTTCTCCATACGGTTATGGATGGTCTTTCGGGTCTGTCAGGTGCATTGGTAGGTACAGCTGTTGGATTTGGAATATTACTCATACCTTATCTGCTTGGCGGAATAGGTGCTGGGGATGTAAAACTATTAGCCGTTATCGGCGCATTAAAAGGGATGACATTTGTCCTTTGGGCAGCTCTAAATATGGCATTAGCCGGTGGAATAATGGCTCTTTTAATCATTTTATTTCAAAAAGGAATGAAAAAGAGATTGTTTCATGCATTAACCTTTCTTCATGGACTTCGTAATGGAGTCAGACTTCCGCTTATCGACGAAAATGGCGCACTGAAAACGACATACCCATATGGAATTGCTATAGCTGCCGGTGCCATCTATCAGATCGCACGTTCCGGAGGATTTTCAATATGAAAAAGGATGAGCGGGGGCAATCCATGGTTGAAACGGCATTGCTGCTTCCGATCATGTTATTGATTATGGTCGGTATCATTGATTTGGGGAGGTTTATCTACTCATACGCCCATATGCAGATGGCTGCCCAGGAAACGGTTAGACTTGGTGGGCTTGATAAAAATGATCAGGCTATCACTGAATTTGCTCATCAATATGTAAACTTGGGTGATCCGAATAAATTACAAATTGAAATTTCGCCAAATGAAATAGGTCGTCATTCAGGCGATTACGTTACAGTAAAACTAAAATACCCATTTACATTATATACACCATTGATTACATCGCTTTTTCCTTCCCCCCTTTATATTGAGACGAATTCAACCATCCGTGTGGAATGAAGGTGAAACATGATTCAATTCCTAAAAAAGTTAATAAAAGAAGAGAAGGGAAATACGATGATTCTCGCCGCCCTTTCATTAATCGGATTATTGGGAATGGCGGGATTAGCGATTGATGGTGGGCTCATCTATATGACGAAAAGTGAGCTGCAGAAAGTAGCAAATGCAGCTGTCCTTTCCGGTGCCCAAGAATTAACGGGAAGAGAAGATGATGTGGATAAAATCGTAAATGATATTTTGACAGCACATCAGGAGACGGCCACATTACAAAACATGCAAATTACGATGGGGAAAAAAATATCCATGGATTTGACAAAGCCAGTTAAACTTACCTTTGTCAGACTGTTTGGTTTTGACGATGTAGATGTAAAAGTTCATTCAGGTGCCTCACTTGGAATAATGGGTAGAGCTAAAGGAGCTGCACCTTTAGGAATAAACGACAATATTGTCCTTGAGTATAACAAGACATACCAATTAAAGGTGGATTCATCTGGGGTAGAAAGCGGTAATTTTGGCATTCTTGCTTTAGGAGGACCTGGAGCAAGAACGTATGAAGAAAATTTAAGGTATGGATATCAAAATGAACTGAAAATCGGAGATGTGATCGATACGCAAACAGGAAACATTGCTGGAAAAACAAGAACGGTCGTGCAAGATCTTGTAAACGGCTGCTCTTATATTCCAGGGGGGGATATCCCGCGCAATTGCTCAAGAATTATTCTGATCCCAGTCTATAAACCATATGATGCGGATCAGAATCAATTAAAAAGTGTGCAGATTACGGGATTTGCCTATTTTTTGATAACAGAGCCAATGAGCAAAAATGATACGTCTATTACAGGTATGTTTATAAAAAGGGCAGGAAAAGGCTTTTTGGAGGAAGGCAGCAGTAACAGGGGTGCATTTAGCATTCGATTAACGGAGTAGGTGGTCAAAGTGCGATCAAAATTTGTTCTAATGTTATCACTTTTGATGGGGATCGTAACAACCCTGTTATTTTATCAATATATGAAACAATTAAATGTAGAAAAAACAACAACAACTAAAATGGTGGATGTTGTTGTCGCAAAGGCTAAAATTGAAAAAAATGAAACGATTACAATGAAAAAGCTGGAAATGGTAAAGGTACCCAAAAAGAGTATTCTTCCACAATCATTGAAAAGTTTTAGCGATGCAGAAGGGAAAATAGCGATTTCGGTAATTGAAAAAGGGGAACCAATTCTTTCACACCGACTCGTTTCGGAAAAAGAAGAAGGAGTCTATGTATCTCGTAAAGTAAGGGAAGGATTTCGAGCCGTCTCTGTTGGGGTAGACATTAATCAATCCGTTACCAATTTAATAGAACCTGAAGATGAAGTGGATGTTATTTTAACAGTGGTAAAGAAGGATAAGGAGAACAATCCACTTCCTAATTCAGTTGTGTTGCTACAAAAAGTAAAGGTATTAGCTGTTGGAAGAAAGATGGTTACCCCTGAAAATACGAAAGATCCATATGTAGAATTTAGTTCAGTTACATTGGAACTTACCCCAGAGGATGCTATTAGCCTAATTAATGAAAAAGAAAAGGGTAAAATTCATTTGATTTTGAATAAGCGCCCAACAATGGATGAGACTAACAATCCAAATTAAACTTTACATGTTAGAGGGTGTGACGATTCATGAGAAGCCGAACTGAAAAGCAATTCGGACATATAACGACGAATCACAAACATGGGGAAATGATTGCTGTTTGCAGTGCAAAAGGCGGGATTGGACGCACCATTTTAACCGTAAACTTAGCAGTGGCGTTAAATAAAAAAAATATTTCTGTTGCTGTGATAGATGGCGATTTTCAATTTGGGGATATTAGCCTTGCGATGGATTTACAAGCTGCATTCACAGTAAAGGAAGTCATCGAGGGAATCGATACACTTGATGAACATAATATGAGCGAATATTTAACGGTGCATGAAAGTGGAGTACGAGTTCTACCGGCACCTGAACGTCCAGAATTTGCTGATTTAGTAACAAAAGAGGCAATGGACAAAATCATTGAATTAATGATTTGCCAACATGATTACATCGTAGCGGATACAGGAGCAGGTTTAAATGAACACACCATTCACTTAATAGAAAAAGCGAATAAAATTCTTGTAGTGACAAACATGGAA
>DATFAH010000058.1:0-5359 GCA_035254805.1 Caryophanales bacterium
AAAACAGTGTTTGATCGTCTTCAATCTGTTGAAGATCGTTATGAAAGATTAAATGAGCTTTTAAGCGATCCAGAAATTATTAATGATACAAAAAAGCTGCGTGAATACTCAAAAGAACAAGCTAACATACAAGAAACCGTACAAACCTATCGCCAATATAAAGAGGCCCGCGTGCAATACCAGGATGCAAAAGAGATGCTGGAAGAGAAGCTTGATGCTGAAATGCGTGAGATGGTGAAAGAAGAAGTTAGCGAGCTTGAAGGACTTATTGAAGAATTAGAAGGAAAACTAAAAATCCTTTTGATTCCAAAAGACCCTAATGATGATAAAAACGTTATTTTTGAAATCCGTGGAGCTGCAGGCGGTGACGAAGCGGCCCTTTTTGCAGCCTCTCTCTACCGCATGTACACTCGCTTTGCGGAATCGCAGGGTTGGAAAATGGAAGTCATTGATGCCAATCCAACTGGGATTGGTGGCTTCAAAGAAATTATCTTTATGATAAATGGAGCAGGTGCCTACTCGAAATTGAAATTTGAAAATGGCGCCCACCGCGTTCAGCGTGTTCCTGAAACTGAATCAGGCGGCCGGATTCATACTTCAACAGCGACCGTTGTGTGTTTGCCGGAAGCAGAAGAAGTAGAAGTCGAAATCCATGATAAGGATATTCGCTTTGATACCTTTGCGTCTTCAGGTGCTGGCGGTCAAAGTGTTAACACGACAATGTCAGCCGTACGCTTAACGCATATTCCAACTGGCATCGTTGTATCCTGTCAAGATGAAAAATCTCAGCATAAAAACAAAGATAAAGCGATGAAAGTATTACGTGCCCGCGTATACGATAAGTTCCAGCGCGAAGCACAGGCAGAATTTGATTCAGTTCGTAAATCGGCAGTTGGCACCGGTGACAGGTCTGAACGAATTCGTACCTATAACTTCCCGCAAAATCGCGTAACCGACCATCGTATCGGTTTAACCATTCAAAAATTGGATCAAATTTTGGAAGGTAAGCTGGATGAAGTGATTGATGCTTTAATTTTAGATGATCAATCCAAGCGGCTGGAAAATGCATCAAATGAGTAAAAAAATGTTTGAAGCTCTGCAATGGGCTTCTTCTTTTTTAAAAAAATCCAATCGTGAAGAATTTGCCGGAGAATTGTTATTAAGGCATTTTACCCACCTTACCCGAACACAGCTGTTTGCCAACCTGCGAGAGGAATTAACTGCTGATGTCTGGATCCAATTTGAAAAAGCAGTCCATGAACACGTAAAAGGGATTCCGGTACAATATATTATTGGGTCAGAAGAATTTTTTAGTCGCTCCTTTATCGTAAACGAATTTGTGTTAATCCCAAGACCCGAAACAGAAGAGCTTGTATACGGGATGATTCAGCGGATAAAGCGAAAATTCGCTGATAAGGAAATGGTGGTCGCTGATATTGGAACAGGTAGCGGGGCAATCGCAGTTAGCTTGAAATTGGAGGTTCCGACCTTACAAGTGGTCGCTACCGATATTTCTGCATTTTCTTTAGCTGTGGCTAAAGAAAATGCGGAGAGGCTTGGCGCGGAGATCGATTTTCTCCAAGGAGATTTATTGCGTCCGTTTATTCACCAAGGGACTTTGTTTGATGTCGTGATTTCCAACCCGCCATATATTCCACAAGGAGACTGTGAGACGATGTCCGAAATTGTGACAGAGCATGAACCACATCGCGCTTTATTTGCAGGAGTGGATGGTCTCGATTTTTATCGTCGGTTTATGGAAGAACTTCCACTCGTCTTAAAACCTGAAGCGATGGTTGGCTTTGAAATTGGTGCTGGGCAAGGCGAAGAAGTTGCCGAACTGTTTAGGCAAACCTTTTCAAATGTAAAAGTAGAAATCGTAAATGATATAAATGGCAAAGATAGAATGGTGTTTGCCGAAATCGAGATGGCTTTGGAGTAAATTCCAGGGTCATTTTTTTCCATTTCACTAGTTTAAGAGTCTGGCATTTTGTCCACAATGAAGATGAAGAGGGGACGGTGCTAAAGATGAAACAAAAAACCATTGCATGGATCTATTTAATTGTATTATCGATTGGAACGATTTTGAGTTTATATATACCGAAAAATGAGGCAGAGGCAATTGTGATTCCGAATGAAGCGATCCGGCTAAGAATTCTCGCAAATAGCGACAAAGAATCAGATCAGGTGCTTAAAAGGCAAGTTCGCGATGCTGTCAATGCTAAAATTTCCATATGGGTACAGGATTTAACTTCCATTGATGATGCCAGAACAGTCATAAAGTCAAACCTCCCGGAAATTCAGGCGACAGCCGAATCTGTTGTGAGGAAGCAAGGAGCGAACCAAGCCGTAAATGTAAAATTTGATGAAAATGTTCAGTTTCCTACAAAATTATATGGTGAATACTTATATCCAGCTGGAGAATACGAAGCAATTTTAATCACATTAGGAGAAGGAAAAGGAGCGAACTGGTGGTGTGTGCTCTTTCCGCCACTATGCTTCCTTGACTTTTCAAATGGAGTAGCTGTAGAGAAAGATAAAAAGAAAGAATCAAAAGAAAGTCAGGCTAAAAAAGTTTATACACCCGAAGATGAAGAGCCTGTAAAAGTAAAATTTTTTGTAGTCGAAGTATGGGAAAAGCTATTTGACTAAGAGGTTGCCCCAAAAGCAAAGTGCCAGACCCCTCAACCACTATATTTGGCCAAAGTTCATCAAGTTTCATACCAAATATAGGAGTATCACGAGGGGTCAGGCACTTTTGGGACACCCTCTTTTTTTGTTCTATTTTTTCTATTGATTCATATTCATAGAAATAGAATGAAATAAAACGGGGTGAAAAATATGGAAGCAGTAATTCGTCGTGCAAGTCAAAATGATCTATTTATCTTAAAAGAGTTTCTAACAAAAGCCAATTTAGGAACGAACGGTTTAACAGAGGAAATGGTAGAGTATTTTTTACTTCTTGAAGATGATGAAGGTGAATTAGTTGGTACACTGGGAATCGAGCCTATTGATGAGAGAGGCTTGTTGCGATCCTTAGCCGTAGCCTCTGGGCAAGCGGAGAAGGATATTTGGTTGCTAATTGAACAAGCCCTTCAACTGGCAAAGGATAGAGGAATAAAAGAATTATTTTTAGCGACAAATAAAACGGGAGCCCTTCCTCTTTTTGAATTATTAGGGTTTCAAAAGGTACCTGAAAAGGCCCTTCCGCAAGAATTATTTCAATCAGAACATGTTCGTCATATTTTAAATGTGGATAATTCGCTATTTTTAAAATACGCCATTGCGAATAAAAAAGGATAATGGACTCGCCAATTGGTGAGTTTTTATTCATACATTTGACCTAGGACTTCATAACTGTGGATATATCCACAAAGTTATCCACTAAAATACGATAGTTATACACATTTTGTGGATAAAACTTGTATTTCAGACCTCCATCTTTTATACTTTCAAACGTACTTAATAATTTTAGATAAGTAGATTCAGCTAATTTTAAATTGATAATGGCTTCTAGATAAAGGTGGAAAAGCATGAAAACAAAAGTGTGGAAAGTGGATAAATCTGTGGATAACCTTGAAAATAATCCACAGATTGTGGATGCAGCAATATTACTTAAGAATAATGAAGTGGTCGCTCTTCCAACCGAAACGGTTTATGGGCTTGGGGGAAATGCCAAAAGTGATGAAGCTGTCGCGAAAATTTTTGCGGCAAAAGGACGACCTGGAGATAATCCGCTAATCATTCATATTGCCGATCGAAAACAAATCCATCCATTTGTGGAGAATATTCCACGTAAAGCGAACGTATTGATGGATTCTTTTTGGCCTGGGCCTTTGACAATTATTTTTAAAATGAAAGAAGGTACCCTCTCAGAAAAAGCGACAGCAAATCTTGCAACCGTTGCTGTTCGAATGCCAGATCATCCGGTGGCACTTGCATTGCTTAAAAGCTGCGGACTGCCGATTGCGGCGCCAAGTGCTAATAGCTCTGGAAAGCCTAGCCCAACAACTGCAGCACACGTCATCGAAGACTTGGATGGCAAAATTGCCGGCATCATTGATGGCGGATCCACAGGCGTTGGAGTGGAATCAACTGTCGTTGATTGTACGGAATCCATCCCTGTCATTTTAAGACCAGGTGGAATTACGAAAGAGCAGCTTGAAGAAGCAGTTGGTGAGGTGAAAGTGGATCCAGCCTTGACAGACGATGAATTGAAACCGAAATCACCGGGAATGAAATACCGCCATTATGCCCCAAATGCCCCATTGTATATGGTTAATGGTAGCAGTGAGTTTCTTCAGAAGCTAGTGGACGAAAAGAAAACTGAGGGATTTCGTGTCGGGATTTTGGCGACTGAAGAGACCAAGCAGCAATTCCGTGCTGATGTTGTCCTGGCCTGTGGCAGAAGGGCGGAGCTTGAAACCGTTGCAAGCTCACTGTATGAAGTATTAAGACAGTTTAATCAAGAAAAAGTGGAGATTATATTTAGCGAAATATTCCCAGTGGCAGGTGTGGGACACGCCATCATGAATCGCCTGCAAAAGGCTGCTGGAAATAAAATAATAATGGAAGAATAATCATGGTGTCTGGCTTCGGCCAGGCCCCTTTTTTTCTAGGAGAGAAAGTTTAACTTATTTCACGTTCAACTCTTAAATCGCATCAAAGAAACTAGGCAATCGCTTACGCTTAGCCAAGTTACCTTTATCAATTCTAAATCCCCCTGGACTTGCATAATCTGAATTAGAGCAAGTCCAAGGGGGAGACGACTATGTCAGCGATTATGAACGAATTAATTACCTTACTACTAATGGCGTTTGCACTAGGGATGGATGCCTTCTCAGTCGGGCTCGGTATGGGGATGTATCGCTTAAGGCTTAGGCAAATTTTTAAAATAGGAATTACAATAGGGGTTTTCCATGTTTGGATGCCATTAATCGGAATGATTGCAGGTAAATTTTTAAGCGAAAAATTTGGAACCATTACAACCTATTTAGGGGGTCTCTTACTCATTCTGTTAGGCATCCAAATGATCTGGTCTAGCCTAAAAAAAGAGGAGAAAAGTGTCATTACCCCGGTTGGATTAGGTTTGCTCATATTTGCGTTAAGTGTAAGCCTCGACAGTCTTTCTGTCGGGTTAACATTAGGAATTTATGGGGCAAAAACGATAATGGTTGTTTTGTGCTTTGGGATTGTTGCTACGGTCCTGACATGGAGCGGGTTATGGATTGGCCGAAAAGTTCAAGGCTTTCTGGGTTCCTATAGCATCGCACTTGGGGGAAGTATCCTACTGGCATTTGGCGTGAAATTATTGTTCCCATTTTAAACGAAGGACCTTCATTGACTGGAGGTCCTTTAT
>DATFAH010000059.1:0-3839 GCA_035254805.1 Caryophanales bacterium
GATTATCGGTATGACTGATTACAGCCAATGAAATGTACCATCCTTGACATAGTTTTTACCACTGAATGACAAAAATTGTACCAATGAATGACAGATCGTTTACCACTCCACTTCACTTTTAGATGATCAAAGATTAAAAACCATAGTTTTTGGAATGAAAATGTTATATCTGTTATACGAATTTGATTGATTTTCAATAAAGATCAGTCTTCCGCAAACGGGCCAGATTGTTAAGGAATGTTTTCAATAAAATTGGATATTTATTTTGAAATGAAGAGTGGAACTAACAGTTGCTTTTGTTCAATGTCCAAAATTATCAATAATCCGAAAGTATGCAAGGGTTTATACTTCTTGCATATTTTCGGGTTTTTTTCATTCCAAATCATTTTGCCATAAACAATATTTGGTTTGGCTGCCTGATAAAACAACTGATTTTTTTTGTAAAGTAACATTACAAAAAATTATTTTCTAATGTCATGCCGTAGATTGAATGCACGTTTTTTATAGGAAATTAGTAGGAAATTTGTCTAAATGTAGTAATATAGAAGGATAGGTATGATTCTGTCGAAATTTAAGCAAATTGAATTTATTTAAAGGGTGTCAGCTTAATGTCTACTATTAAAAGAGAAGTTGGGGAACAGGGAAAAGGGTTTAGATTGCAAAGACTTCGGGCAATTAAACTCTTATTAGAAAAAATAAATGCTTCACAAAAAGCTATTATCTATGCTGGAACTGAATATTTGGACGATGTATATGTCAAATCTATTGACAATGAAAAGGTTGATGTAATTGCTGAAGGTGATAAAAATTATGATTCAAAGAATGCCTTCTCCTTTATGTCAAATGAAGTGAAAAATAGTTTAATAAGCTTTTTGGATTGTTGGTTCCAGTATAACAGCGAAGGTCTCATTTTCTGTTTTTATACAAATGTGAAAATCGGTAAGGAATATAAGACTCGATATGTTAAAGGTCTTAATATTACCCTTCCAGATAAACCAGTCATCGAGTTGCTAATAAAAAAAGATTTCGATAATGAACACTTACTTACAACTGTTAAAACAGTTCTTGTAGACGAATACAAAAAGCAATACAAAGGTAAAGAAAGTGATGGTTTTCTTCAGCCTCTTGAAGAAATGTCTGATGAATTATGGATTAGTTTTCTTAACAAAATTGATTGGAAATTTGAACAGGAAGATGAAGAAGAACTGGAACAAACCTTAATTGAAGAAATACGAAAACAATCGCAATACACAGTCGATTTAAATGGTAAGGAAACATATGTCATAGCTGCGTTATTAGATGAATTTGAAAAAAGACAGAACTATAAAGACCATCTTGGACGACTGATTAGTGATGCTCAAGTTAAGTTAAAACTACTTGAAGTCGCTAATAGTCAATATAAAATGAGCGACCCTGTTTATGAGCAATGGGAAAAGCTAGAACCACCTAGTGATAAAAGAAACTTGGATGAAAAAATAAAAGCAGTAACTAGGATGTACAGTAAGCGAAAATTAGGAATGTTCGCCAGAAAAATCGGTGCGGTGAAATTAGAGTTGGCGAAAATCGATAGCAAGGATAAAGGTGCATATCAATATCGAATATATGATGCTTGCGAAGAAAGACTATTGGAGATATTAGATTCATATGATGGTAGTGAAGTAGAACCTAGGGTTGTGGATGGCTGGATAGATGACCTAGTACAATTTGCTGAGAAGCATTTAGCTGAAAAGTCAAAGGATTTCACATACCCTTTCAAAAATAAAGACACATTAAGAAACACTGTACTTGAATTATTTGATAGTTGTTATCTTTCTTTTGATGGGCGAGAATAATGGAAAAAACTTTTGAAAATGATAAAGACAATCAGCATTTAAATGTCAAGAAGAGGATAATGTTTAACAAGGATGAGGATTACTACTTTATTACTTACAATATCTTAATTATTCTAAAAGCATTTGGTTGTAAGGATTCTAAGTCTAAATGGACAGATTATTCAAAATTAAGCTATTTATTGCCATTGGTTGCTGATTCAACTCTCTTGGACTCGTTTATTCGTTATTTAGATAATTATAGAATCCCTCCAAAGGAAGACCTTGAAGTATTAAGAGAAACTTATTTTAAAAGTCGATTGAGATTACAGTTGTTTTCATCCATTTTATTTACATTAGAAGCAAATCAGTTGGTATCTTTAGTTAAAAATGAGAAGAGACATACGATTGATATCTGGATAAATCAAGAGAATATTCCAGAAACATTATTGAAATCAGATCTATTTGAAGTAGAGATAAAAAATATAAATAAATTGAAAACAGCGATTAATAGATTAAAAAGTTTATCGACTAAAACATTATTAGAAAGACTCTATACAAACAATGGGGTGAGAATATGGGAAGCTTAGCATTAAGAAAAATCATCTATAAAGGTGATAAATATTACTACTCATCCAAAGATCTTAAAAAGGGAGTTCAAATTGTAGAGGCTGGTAATGGTGCTGGAAAAACAACTTTTAGTTCACTTATTAGCTATGGCATTGGAATGTATGTAAAACAGTTTGATTTTAGGAATGACAAAGATAATCATAGAGAAATTTTTAGTGATACCAACAATTATGTGCTTTTAAAGGTTTTAATTAACGAAGAGCCATTTGAATTTACAAGGTATTTCAGTCCTACAAACAGTAATGTTATTTTTGTGAAGGGGGATAACTTTGAAGAAAGTTTTCCAATATATCGTAATGCTGTAAAGAGTGAAGATGATTGGATTTTCTCCGATTGGATAATTTACAAACTTGGGATAGTGTTAATGGAAGTCCAAATAGAGAAGTTCGACAAAATATATAGTGATTTAATAAAACAAGCAGATAAGGACGTAATTAAAGCTGAGTTGGATGTCAATTATATGCCAGTCATTAATAATGGGGTATACAGACAAGCAAGTTCTTATGTTACAAGAAGGCTGGTTTATTACTTAACACTAATCAAAATATCGATTGACACTGACAATGTTCCATTTCCGAGGTTCTTATTAATAGATACGCCTGAAAACTTGGGTATTGATGAAAAAAATCTAATATCAACTCTCTCGCTCATTGATGAATTATTTATCAAGGAAGATAAAGAGCAAGGTGAAAATACAGAAGATATTAAAGATGAAGGGCAAACCAAAGAGGAAAAGCAATCGGAACCAAACTTCCAGATTATATTAACTACAGGTATCGGCAAATTTCCTGAAAAGTACAGAGAATACGTTGTTGAAACTTTAACGGATGACAATAAATTGCTTAAAGTAATAAAATAGTTTTCTTGATGTTAATTACAAAAATGAAAAGCGCCTAATTGGCGTTTTTCATTTATCACAGAACTGTTTCTTGCGTTTTAATGATGTAGGATTTGCAGTATGTTTATTTATCAGTATGAACCATTACTCAAGGAAATTTTGTGTAATCTTTAATATTTATATATGTGTATGAAGTTGTTCTTAATGTACAAAAGGTGCAGGCTTTAAATGAAAATTCTTATTGAAATGATGGAATAAGCATATAACTGGAATTATCAAAGAGTCTTGCAGCAAGTAATGTAATAGTTATTGTAAAAGTTAATGGAAGGATTGTTGCATTTGGTAGAGCATTAAGTGATGGAGTATTTAATGCTACCATTTATGATGCTGTTCATAAATGGCGGGAAAGCTATACCCGAATAATGAGATGGAAAAGGCACTGCAAATATAATAAAAAGTGAAGCAAAACAAACAAAAATTAACAACCAAAAACATGCAATTGTTTATTCAATACTTGCATGTTTTTGGTTGTTTTTATTTTAAAAAAACCTACTGCCTGTTTG
>DATFAH010000060.1:0-3806 GCA_035254805.1 Caryophanales bacterium
AGTATTCAATTTACATCAAACGGCACTATCTGGCTCCGTGGGAAAAGTGAAAAGAATGCAACCATAATCGAGATAGAAGATACAGGAATTGGAATGGATGCATCTGAGGTCGAGAAAATCTGGCGCAGGTTCTATAAAGTCGATATTTCGAGAATTAGTAACCCGTATGGTGAATTTGGCCTCGGGCTATCCATTGTGAAACAATTGGTTCTCCTCCATAAAGGCGAAATAAATGTGTATAGTGAAAAGGATAATGGGACTAAATTTGTCATACATTTTTACCATAATACGAATTAATTTAAAGCTGCGATTTTTTGATGCAGCTTTTTTCTTTTAAAAAAATTCCTAAACCATTTCAATTTTGTTAATAGTTTTTTCGTATTTTGCAGATATAGTAAATGTAATGAGAAAAAGTAAAAGGAGTGAGTAGTATGACTCATGAATTTAAATCTGAGAATGAAGAAAAAGATGAGAATGTTTCTGATTTTATGGAAGTCTTGCTAACAGAATTTGAACCTAATGAAAAACGGAAGATTACCAATAAAGCAGAAAATAAGAATAATAGCAAATGGAAGCATTTGAGAGGAGTGGTTTACACTATCACTGCGGGGGTAGTTGGTTCTGCATTAACATTAGCTGTCCTTCCTCACACGGATTATTTAAATTATTTTATGAAAAACAGTAATCATATTACATCCCAATCAGAACAGACCAAAAGTGCAACACCTGTCGTAAAGCCTGTATCCACACAATCAACTGCAATGGCAGCGGGCACAAGATCGATAGCTGATACGGTTGAAAAAGTTTCCAAAGCAATTGTGGGAATTGTTAATTATCGACAGCAACCGATAAACAATTTTTACGGAAATTCAAATTCCTCTCAAGATGTGGAAAGTGGTTCAGGATCAGGAGTTATTTTTCAAAAAACAAAAGATAATGCGTACATTGTAACGAATAATCATGTTGTAGAGGGGGCGACAAAGCTTGAAATTTCTTTATATAATGGAGAAAAAACAACTGCTATTGTAGTTGGAACGGATGCACTGACAGATCTTGCTGTGTTAAAAATTAGTGCTAAATACGTAAATGACACAGCTAATTTCGGAGATTCCGCAACACTAAGGCCTGGTGACCCTGTTTATGCGATTGGTAACCCGCTTGGACTTGATTTATCAAGGACTGTGACGCAAGGAATTGTGAGTGCAACGAATCGAAATATATCTATTTCAACCTCTGCAGGGAATTGGGAAACAAATGTCATCCAAACGGATGCAGCCATTAATCCAGGTAATAGTGGTGGTGCATTAATAAATCCTGATGGCCAAGTGATTGGAATTAATAGCTTAAAGATTTCTGAAAACGGTGTAGAAGGACTTGGTTTTGCCATTCCGAGTAATGATCTTATTCCAATTGTAAATGAATTAATTAAGAGTGGGAAAATTGAGCGTCCGTATCTTGGGATTGGACTTGCCGATCTCAATGAAATACCGCAAATGTACTGGGATCTTCCTTCAAATGTTGAAAAAGGGGTTATGGTTACAAGTGTTGACCAAGATTCAGCTGCAGCAAGTGCGGGCTTTCAACAAAGAGATGTCATCATTTCAATGAATGGAACCGAGATTGAAAGTTCAACTGATTTACGAAAATATTTATATACAAAAGTAAATAAGGGGGATAAGGTAAAGTTTGCAATTTACCGAAATAGAAAGAAAATGAGTTTACAAGTAAACTTAAGTAAATAAATTGAAACTTCAATCAGATGTTTTACTAGTTGCTCTCTTTTCATTAAGAAGCATGGCAGACAAAGAAAGAATTTGAAGCGGTTTTCGCGTTCATTTCAAAGACGAAAACGGCTTCATCTCCCTTATGAAGTGGTTTTCGATCTCGTTTTAAAGGCAACGGAAAATGGTAGTCACAACCATGGCGGCCCATTTTTTTGTAAAACTCTTTTCGTAAAATTACATGTCAATTATAATGAGGAGGGACCTATATTTAGGGGTGATTTGTCATGAACGCTATCCTTTTTTCAAGCAAACAAGTACTTTTTCTAATGATTATCACATTAGTAGGAGTCGTTTTTACGGCTTGATGTGTTTATAAATAGATTTTGACAAATGAAGAAAACCATCGAAAGATTTCATATCTTCGATGATTTTTTATTGTTTCCAAATTTTTTTTGATAATGGGTAAGGGCGAGTAGTGGAAAAATATAACGATAACTATGATAATGACTATAAAATCCGCCAGCCATTCCTTGGCCCACTGGATAATCAGTTGTCCAATCCTGGATTTGAAGCGAACTAAGCAGAAAAGTAATTCCTTTTTCAATTTCTATTGTAGGTTTATTCGATGCAGCGATGAGTGCGTCTAGTGCCCAGGATGTATGTGTTAACGTACTGGCATTCAACGGAACATACTTTTTTTGAATGTCACTATTGCAAGATTCACCCCATCCACCATCAGTATTTTGAATTTTCACCAACCAATTTACTCCTTTTTGGATAAACGGGTCGTTCGGTGAATTTTCGATTGCAGTTAAGCCAGTCAATGCGGCCCATGTTCCATAAATATAACAGATTCCCCATCTCCCATACCATGAACCATCTTTTTCTTGATTTTTTAAAAGCCATTCCTTCCCGCGTTTAACTAATGAATGACCTTTTGTAAGATTTGTATAATTCCCAATAAATTCGAGGGTCCTCCCAGTAATATCCGCACATGATGGATCAGTTAATAAATACTCTCCCTTTTCAATAGGTAATGATGTCAACAGTTTATTATTCGTATTTTTTTCAAATCCAGCCCAGCCCCCATCATCATTTTGCATGGAAAATAACCAGTTAATCCCTTGTTTCCATGCTATTTCGTTTTCACTATGATTGGATACACCCCTGGCAATGGCTCTTAATGATGATGTAGTATCATCAACATCTGGATTTATTGTATTAACATTAGAAAAACCCCAACCACCTGGTAAAACATTTGGATTATGAATAACCCAATCACCAAATTTATGGTGCTGGTGATCAAGCAAATAGTGATTTGCTTTTGTTATCATTGGATCTGCTTGAGATATGTCCGCAAACTGTAAAGAAAAACTGATTAATGCTGTATTCCAGACCGTTGCTGTCGTATATTGGATATGTGGTAAAGAGTTTATTTCGACCTTCATAGACTTCAATCCGTCAACAGCTTTTGTAACAACTGGATCATGATTTGAATAACCAAGTGATAACAAAGCATAAATCATTAAAAAAGTTGAACTGAAATAGCTATAAAGCGTTCCATCTGGTTCGATATGATCTAACATATATTTTTTCGCTCGTTCAATTGCCAAGTCATGCTGATTCTCGGGTGACCCGTCTAACCTACTTACTCCATCATTTAACGAAGATAATAAAGGAGTCCATTCTGGAGATCGAAACCAATTATTATCTATAGATCTATTAATTAACAAATTTGATAAGTCAGGACTTTTTTTGGTCTTTTTAGAGTACTTCTTATCAGCAAGAATGATAATGGGAGCAAGATTTGCTCGACCAAAAACAGAGAATTGGTAGAAGTTAATAGGGTAGGATAAAGGAAGCAGAATCAATTCTATCGGGATTGGCAATGATTTTGGCCATTCATACTGTCCAGTAAGTGTCAGAAGCGTTTTTGTAAACATACCAGCTTTTTCGATGCCGCCATTAGCTAAAATAAACCTTTCGGCAACTTGTAAGACCGCATCCTCTTTTTTGTAAATGCCAGAATACAATAGGGCATAATAGGCTTCGATCGTTAGGGACAGATTTCCGTTAACCTCG
>DATFAH010000061.1:0-3058 GCA_035254805.1 Caryophanales bacterium
CTGTCTTGGCAGGGTTCTTTTTGTTCATAAATTACATTTCATTAACATTCATTTTTCATTTGTTTTTTACTTAGTTATTTGTAGTAGAATGATGGTTCGGTGTTGTATAAATAGATAAGAAATCTGCATTTTAGGGGTGGAAAATTGTGAAAATCGTTATTAGTGGCGGTGGAACAGGCGGCCATATATATCCGGCACTTGCGCTTGTAAGAGAAATCCAAAAGGAAAAAAAGGATGCTGAATTCTTATACATAGGAACAACGAATGGATTGGAAAGTAAACTTGTCCCTAGAGAAAAAATACCTTTTAAATCCATTCATATTACTGGATTTAAACGAAAGCTTTCCTTTGAAAATATCAAAACCATTTTCAGATTTTTAAAAGGTGTAAGTGACAGTAAGAAAATATTAAAGGAATTTAAGCCAGATGTTGTTATTGGAACGGGCGGCTATGTATGTGGCCCAGTTGTTTATGCAGCAGCAAAATTAGGGGTTCCTACCATCATTCATGAGCAAAATAGTGTTCCGGGCTTAACAAACAAATTTTTAAGTCGATACGTGAATAAGATTGCCGTATGCTTTAGCGATGCAAGTGATTATTTTCCAAAAAATAAGGTTGTCTTTACAGGAAACCCTAGAGCATCTGAAGTGCTTGGTAAAGATGGAGTTCAGGGAAGACTTTCAGTTGGGCTAAGTACAACGAATCCCACTGTTCTAATTTTTGGTGGCAGTCGTGGAGCAAGACCAATAAATGAGGCTGTTGTGAAATCATTATCAGAGCTTGCGAAAAAACCATACCAAGTATTATATGTAACAGGTGATGTTCATTATGATGAAGTTAAAAAAGAAGCGGAGTTAGTTGGTAATCCAGAAAACGTCATCATTAAGCCGTTTATTCACAATATGCCAGAAGTCCTAGCTGGTATAGACTTAGTGGTTTCAAGAGCGGGTGCAACGACACTGGCAGAATTAACATCGCTTGGAATCCCAAGCATCCTTATTCCGAGCCCATATGTAACAAACAATCATCAAGAAAAAAATGCCCGTTCATTAGTGGTTCAAGGGGCAGCAGAGTTGCTTTTGGAAAAAGATTTGAATAACAAAAGTCTTATTCACAGTATTGACCGTGTTCTTCTCGATAAAGAAAAATTAACCGGCATGAAAAAGAAAGCCAAAAAAATGGGGGTACCAGATTCTGCGAGCAAGATGTATAAATTAATGAAACAGATTATAAAAGAGTAACTAAAGTAACACGGTTTTTAGGAGGTCAATTATGGAAGAACTAATAAAAGAACTGAAAAGTTTAAATGTTGGTATTGTAAAAGAAAATGAAGCACTTGCTCGCCATACAACGATTAAAATTGGTGGTCCTGCTGATCTATTTATTGAACCTTCGTCTGTAGAAAACTTAAAGAAAGTTATGGACGTAATCAGGAAATATCATGTAAAGTGGCAAGTAATTGGTAAAGGATCAAATCTCCTAGTTTCAGATAACGGAATCGAAGGAGCTGTTATTAAATTAGGGCAAGGGCTGGATCATCTTCAGATTGATGGTACAGAAATTACAGTAGGTGCTGGATATTCACTCATAAGCCTTGCTACATCAATAAGTAAAAAAGGTATAACAGGATTGGAATTCGCCAGTGGTATACCAGGATCTGTTGGTGGAGCTGTCTTTATGAATGCTGGCGCACATGGATCAGATATTAGTAAGATCTTAAAAAGAGCTCATATTTTATTTGAAGATGGAACGTTTGCGTGGCTCTCAAATGAGGAGATGGAGTTTTCATACCGTACATCTATCCTGCAGAAAAACTGTCGTGGAGTGGCTGTTGAAGCGATTTTTCAGCTTTCCAATGGTGATCGAACAGAAATTATCGCTAACATGCAAAAAAATAAAGATTATCGAAAAGATACACAGCCATGGAATTTTCCATGTGCAGGGAGTATTTTCAGGAATCCATTACCTAACTATGCTGGTAAATTAATTGAGTCTGCAGGCTTAAAAGGTTTTAGTATTGGTGGAGCAAAAATTTCCGAATTGCATGGGAATTTTATCGTAAACACTGGAAATGCAAAAGCGAAAGATGTAATGGATCTAATCCAATATGTAAAAAACAAAATCGACCAACAATATGGTATTAAAATGGAAACTGAAGTAGAAATAATCGGTCGAAAGTAACAAGAAATAGCGCTTACGATATCGCTATATTGTGGTATAATTTTCAATATGAAAAGCTGTATTGATCATTGACGGCATGAAAATTCGTGCCGTTGTTTCACTTTTATAGGTTTGTGAAAAAATAATTGGAAATTAAAAAGATCTGCTTTTTTGGGGGGAAGGTATGGAAAAAGGAAAAATCGTTGCTCTTGAAGATCGGATACCAAAATTAAAGCAACAAAGACGTAAAAAAGCAAACAGAAGGCTGATTTTCCTCCTTTTTTTATTCTTTACCCTTATTGCTATTGTAATATACTTAAAATCACCGTTAAGCCATGTGAAAAATATTATTGTAAACGGAAATGCTATCTATTCTGACACTGAAATAATAACGAAAACAGGCCTATCACCAAAAAAAAATATTTGGCAAATAAAGGGCAGAAATATTGAAATGAAGCTGGAAAAACTGCAGGAGTTAAAAAAAGCATCAGTGAAAGTACGCTGGCCGAATTCAGTGATGATTAACATAAAGGAACATAAGAGGGTAGCCTATTTAAAAAAAGATAATCTCTTTTATCCGGTACTGGAGAATGGGTTTATTATAAGCAATGGACAAAGTAATTTACCAATAAATGCGCCTGTTCTTGTAGAATTTGAGGAAGGACCTGAGCTTAACGAAATGGTAACGGAACTAAAAAATTTGCCTGAGGAAATCCTTAATTCGATTTCTGAAATTCACTATAAACCAAATAAAACGGATAAATTCCATATTACTTCCTATATGAATGATGGCTTTGAGGTAAGTGCAACCATTAGAAGTTATTCCGAAAAAATGTCTCATTATCCTTCTATTATTAGTCAGCTGGATATTAATAAAAAAGGAATTATTGACTTAGAA
>DATFAH010000062.1:0-3328 GCA_035254805.1 Caryophanales bacterium
CATTGAACCACCTACTTTATCCAATTTTCCTGTTTATTCACATAATTCCAATTATAATAAAGCACTTCATATAGGTTTAAAAAACCAAAATGCCTTTCTGCATAGAGGCAGAAAGGCATTATCAAACAATCCTTTCTCCCATCTCCCAAAGTAAACACTTTGTGTGAATTGGCACCATTTCAAATAAATTGACGGTTGCCGGGCTTCATCGGGCACATCCCTCCACCTCTCTTGATAAGAGCTATAACGAATCCTATATTCAATTAACGCTTTAAATAAATTAAATGTAAATTACAAAAGCAATCGTATCATGGATAAAAAAAGGTGTCAACGTATTCTCACAAAAATTTATTGGTAAGTTTTATGCTGCTTATACTATTAAAGAGGTTAATCCTGTTGCGGCTTCAATGGCAAATTCTAGGTCCTCAATTAAATCATCTGCATTTTCGATTCCAATGGAAATACGAATTAAATCCTCCGTTACACCAGATGCGGCTAACCCCTCTGCGTCAAGCTGCTGGTGTGTCGTACTTGCAGGATGGATAATCAAACTTTTTGCATCCCCTACATTTGCAACGTGCGCCCACAAAGTAATCGAATCAATTAATTTTGCTCCTGCATCTCTTCCGCCTTTAATACCAAAGACCACAACAGACCCTGCTCCCCTCGGAAAATATTTCTGAGCCAAAAGCGAATCAGGATGGGATGCATGCCCTGGATAAGATACCCACTCAACGGCAGGATGATTCAAAAGATATTCGACAACATGTTCTGTATTTGCCACATGCTCCTTCATCCTAACATGCAACGTTTCAAGTCCAAGTGTGAACTGAAATGCACTTTGTGGACTTAATGCAGGGCCAAAATCTCGCAATAGCTGTACCCGAGCCTTTATAATATAAGCTGCAGCACCTATGGCGTCTCTATAAACAATATCATGATAGCTTGGATCTGGCTCCGTTAATCCTGGGAATTTTGATGAGTTCCAATCAAATTTTCCACCATCAACAATGATTCCTCCCATTGTCGTCCCATTTCCAAGCAGCCATTTCGTAGCAGAATGAATAACAATATCGGCTCCGTGCTCAATAGGCCGGCATAAATACGGGGTGGCAAATGTATTGTCCACGATTAAAGGAACCCCCGCTTCGTGTGCAATTTGAGCAGCTTTTTCAATATCCAAAATCCTTAAGCTTGGGTTCCCAATGGTTTCCGCATAAACAGCCTTTGTCTTTTCTGTAATCGCCTCACGGAAGTTTTCCGGATCTTCTGGATCTACTAACGTCACCTTAATTCCATATTTAGGTAACGTGACAGCGAATAAATTGTACGTACCGCCATATAAATTTGCACTCGCAACGATTTCGTCACCTGCAACAGCAATGTTTAAAATCGCTAAAGTAATGGCAGACATTCCACTTGCAACTGCCAGAGCTCCAACCCCACCTTCAAGTAGTGCTACTCTTTCTTCAAAAACGGTAACTGTTGGGTTGTGAATTCGGGTATAAATATAACCCGTTTCCTTTAGTCCAAATAGGTTTGCTGCATGTTCTGTATTTTTAAATTGGTATGCATTATTTTGATAAATGGGTACTGCCCGCGCTCCATTAACAAGATCTGGTGACAATCCTCCATGTACTCCAAGTGTTTCAAAACGATAATTTTTTGAACTTTCTGCCATGTTTTTACCTCCATTTGGACATTCAAAAAAGCAAAAACCCCCACTTCTTATCTTCCAAAGCTTTATGCCCTAGAAGAATAAGAAGTGGGGGGTTTCCTCTTATCTTCCAGAGCATAAAAGCTCTGCTGGAATTAGCACCGTGTTTTCACCGGTTGCCGGGCATCGCAGGGCCAGTCCCTCCGCCTCTCTTGATAAGAACTTTATTGAATTGTCTTAGTTAATTGAATATTTAAACAGATTTTATCCTATTGAATTTATGGAGTCAAGACTTTTTTAAAATGTTTTTACTAGAGGAATTTCAGGTTTTGTTAAAGAAAAAAGGGATTCAAGCATTAAAACAGTTCGAAAAGAAGCCGATATTCGGATTTTACCATCCTTTACTAACACTCTTAATTTTTCCTTTCCTGATAATAAATCTTGCAAATCATTTATTTTCCCATAAATATCACATGTATCTCCTACCTCTGTTACATTATGAAGATTATATATTCCTGTATTTGTTATGACAAAAGCCGTACTTGATTGTTCTGCAACAAGCCTTATTGTTAGATATTCTATTTTCTGAATTAATTGCAAAACATGTTTTTGTTCATTTACTTTTATTAAAAAGGCTTGTACAGATTTCTCCATTTTCTCCACCTCAGTATACTTATTACCCTTATATTCCTTACATGATCCATAAAATCCTTTTAAATTTATTCGATTGTTATAAACAAAAAAAGGACAGCGGGTAGCTGTCCTTTTTCACAAAAAGAAATTAGTCTTGATTAATTAATTCTTCATACTGTTCAGGAGTCATTAGATTTTCAACTTCACTGTTGTCAGATACTTCAACAACAATCATCCAAGCTTTTTCATATGGAGATTCATTTACAAATTCAGGGTTATCGTTTAAATCTTCGTTGATTTCAACAATTTTACCGCTTACAGGCGCATAAAGTTCTGAAACCGTTTTCACAGATTCTACGCTTCCAAAAGGCTCGTTTGCTGTAATTTCATCTCCAATTTCAGGAAGTTCAACGAAAACAATATCTCCTAATTCATGTTGAGCAAAATCTGTAATTCCGATGCGAACGTTTCCACCTTCAACTTTTACCCATTCGTGTTCCTCAGTATAACGTAATTCTTTTGGTGTTGACATTTAAAATCCCTCCGATATATTTTTTTAAATATTTAGGACCATGCTTTTTCAAAAGCATCATCTGTAAATCCGACGGTTACTTTTTCGCCATTTGTGAGAATTGGCCTTTTAATCAACATACCATCCGAAGCAAGTAAATCCAACAGTTCCTGTTCAGATGCAGATTTAATTTTGTCTTTTAATCCTAATTCACGGTATTTTTGGCCGCTTGTATTGAAAAACTTATTAAGCTCTAAGCAACTCTCTAACAAGTTTTGCCAATTAATCCCGTGTAGGGGGATTTTCAACAATATGTACATCCTGATAGATCAGTTGATGATCATCCAGCCATTTCTTTCTTTTCGACATGTCCCACACTTTGGATACCAATAGAAAATGAATGCCCTTAGTTTCACCGCCATCTTTTCCAATAACACATTTTTGCAAATATATATTACCATAATATTCTTCCTTTTTCTATTGAAAGTGCAAAGTTCATGGAAAAGTAATTTTTTAGGCTATTCATT
>DATFAH010000063.1:0-2655 GCA_035254805.1 Caryophanales bacterium
AAATTATCCCCATGGCAAGCAATGCAGCCTTGATCATTGAAGACTTTATAGCCTTCACTGCTTTTATCGATATCCACTTTAGCAACAATTTTACCTTGTTCTTCTGCCTTTTTCCAGTCATGCGTAGCAACAGATTCCCAAGTTAAAAAGACAGTAGCTGCAATGGCTAAAAACATCATACCAGAAGCAACCGGGCGTCTATAAAAACGACGCTCTGGCCCACGGTCTAAAAATGGAGCTAATAATAATCCACCAAAAGCTAGACCTGGAATGATTAGTCCAATCAGTGTGTAAGGCCCAGAAGCATAGGAGTACTTAAGTAATTGATATAAGAATAAGAAATACCAGTCTGGCAATGGAATGTAGCCAGTGTCAGTCGGATCCGCAATCCTCTCAAGCGGAGCTGGGTGTGCAACTGTTAAACTCAAAATACCGACAAGAAATACAGCACCTACCATCCATTCTTTCAAAAGGAAGTTAGGCCAGAAAGCCTCTGTTTTACCAGGGTATTCTGAGTAATCTTTAGGAAGCATAGGTTTACGTACGTCTGGGTGAAGTATACGTGAGTCACCTACAAACTTCATACCTTTACCGCGATGCATCGAGCAATCCCCTCCTTTTTGTATAAATCATCGTTTGCATTTTTATCATCATTTTTATAGTGGTCCTGAAATACCTTGTTTACGAATCATGACAAAGTGTGCTGCCATCAAACCAAACAAAACACCTGGCAAGAAGAAGACATGGATGGCAAAGAAACGTGTTAATGTTTGCGCACCAACAATATGTTCATTTCCTGCAAGCAATACTTTTACATAGGATCCTATTAACGGTACTGATTCAGCAATCTGCAAACCAACTTTCGTCGCAAATAACGCTTTCATATCCCAAGGCAATAAGTATCCAGTAAAACCCAAACCAAGCATGACAAAGAAAATTAAAACCCCTACCATCCAGTTTAGTTCCCGTGGCTTTTTATATGCCCCTTGGAAAAAGACACGCAACGTATGTAAAAACATCATTACCAAGACTAAACTTGCACCCCAATGGTGCATTCCACGTACAATTTGTCCAAAAGCAACTTCGTTTTGAAGGTAGTATACAGACTCCCAGGCATTTTTAATATCTGGAACATAATACATGGTTAAAAACATACCAGATAAAATTTGAATAACTGTAACGAAGAATGTCATACCGCCAAAGCAGTAGACAAACGCTGAAAAATGGTGTGCCGGGTTTACGTGCTCTGGAACTTCGTGGTCAGCGATATCTCGCCATAAAGGCGTAATATCTAAACGTTCATCTACCCAATCGTAAATTTTGTTTAACAAAAGATTACACCTCCGTTCTTGGTTGAGCTTTTCCTAAGTATAAATAACCACCTTTTTCCTTAACTGGATACGTATCAAGCGGCTGTGGTGGTGGTGTTTGCGGAATGTTTTTACCACTCTTTTCATAACGGCCAAAGTGACATGGACAGAAGAATTCGTTTGGATGCTCCGTATTCCAATTAACCGTACAACCCAAATGTTTGCAAATTGGTGAAAGGGCAACGATTTTACCACTTTCATCCTTAAATACCCAAGCAGTATTCGTTACTTCAGATTCGTTCCATGCATCCTTTTGTTTGAATGTAAAGTCTACACGGACAGGTTCATCCGTAATATCTGATACCTTTTGATTTGTTGCAATAAAATCTCCAGTAGCATCCCCCTTTAATACTGGATCAACAGCAAATCGGACCATTGGCATAAGCATACCTACTGCCATAAAGCCACCTACACCTGTTAGAGTATAGCTTAGGAATTGTCGTCTTGAAACTCGTTGTTTACTCATGATTTTCCCCCCTCTATTTACCAAATTAGGTCCAAAAGGACATTTATAAAACACTTATAAAGCTAAGACATCATCATGATATATCAATCTTTTCCCATGGTCTATGTTATAAATCACACATTAAATAATGAAAAAAAATTCAGTTGTTAGCGCCATTTTTTCATGAATAAATTCAAAATTTGCTTTACCTGACTATCAATCATCGCCATTTTTTGCGATTCCTCCATATTCTCAAGGGGTAATGCAGGCATCCATAATAACTCAGCATCCATTTTCCCTTCATTCGCTTTCCAATCACTATCACAAGTAATATAGAATATATGTCGAAAATCGCACATTTTAATATTTTCCGTCCATTTTTGTAAATCATTCACCCATTTTTCTTCATTATCCGTCTTTAAATACGTAAAAGGAGGGAATAATAAGATTCTCCCAGTAAATTGCCTTTCTAAATGGTTTACTAATAATGTAATAAATTCTGACATTGCGGAAGATTGTTTCATATCTTCGCCAAACCCAATTTGTACAAGCGGGATAACTGCCGTGTCCACATATTCTTTTGACTTCAATAATATTTCAATATCTTTTGGTATCCATTTCATATTTTTCACTCCAACGTTTAAAATTTCTTTGTTATCATACCATTAATTTTAGGAACATGAAAAATGGAAGCTTGCAACTAGCAAGCTTCCATTTTTAATTTATTGATTGTTTATTTTTCTTAATTTTTCAGTTAGCGCTTCAAAAGCATCTCGATCATGCTGATCAAGTGCGATATCAATTAACGTCATAAGCTTTTCTCGCTGAAAATGTTCAATA